>JAKPTH010000662.1 GCA_029571125.1 bacterium | reverse complement strand
ATAAAAAGGCTTTAGTTAAAATTAATTACCTTTTTAAATTTTACGCCTGGTATGTATATAATTTTGAAGGAGGAAGTACCTGGTGAGTGAGAAAAAGGCTATATTGATAGTGGATGATGACACTTCCACGGTATTTCTCTTAAAATACACGCTTTTAAATAGCTTTGGCGATAAATACTTATATGAAACGGCTTTAAACGCCGAAGAAGCTCTTGATATTATCGACGACCTTAATAGCTCAGGAGTAAAAGTTATATTGATACTTTCTGATTGGCTCATGCCAGGAATGAAAGGCGATGAATTTCTTTTAAAAGTCAACGAAAAACATCCGGATATCAAAGCTATAATGATATCGGGATACGCGGATCGCGAAGCGGTTGAAAAAATGTGTTCTACTATTAAATTAAGAGCTTTTATTTCGAAACCATGGGAAGCTGAAAATTTAATTTTAGAAGTGAACAAATGCCTAAATTAAATAACATCAAACAAGAACTTTTTCAGGAAGCTCTACGCAGAATGTAGTTTTTCCGGGCTCGCTTTCAAGGCTTATACTACCTGAGCATTTTTCGATTATTTGTTTGCATATATTAAGTCCGAGCCCTATTCCTTCTCCGCGTTTTTTGGTTGTAAAAAAAGGCTCGAAAATTTTATCTTTTAAGGATTGCGGCACTCCCGGCCCGGAATCAGTAAAATGAATTTTCACGCGTCCTTCGACGATTTCAGTTTTTATGGTTATAATTCCTTTATAATTCATGGCCTGTATGGAGTTATTAATTAAATTTATCCATACCTGGTTTAACTTATTTTTGCAGGCAAAAACTCTGGCATTATTGCAGTATTTTTTTTCTATAATAATGCCCTGTTTCGTTATGTTATAAAATAAAGTGAGCACGGTGTCTATTTCTTTTTCAATGTCTATAATTTCGTTAGCGCCCGAATCGTCGCTTTGGAGGTAGCTTTTTAGCGCCCCTACGACGCTTGAAGTCTTTTCCGCGGCGTTGGATATTATTTCGGTCAAGACTTTAATGGATATTATGTCGGCTGTATTTGACAGAATATCGCAGTATCTATTGCATTCGAAAAAAGAAATGTCTTTCAGAAAATTTAAGCCTGCGCCGGTTGACGATATTAAAGACGATATGAATTCGCTGTTATGAATGCCCATATCTTCAAGGCCGGATTGAATATTTTTGCGGGTCTTCCTGTCGACGGATATTATGGTTGAAGACGTTTTTTTGATGCATTCATTTAATAAAAGCTTAAATAAGTTTATTTCAGAATGGCTGAGCGATGTTATAAAGTTTAGTAATTTTTCGAATTTAACGCTTACATATTCATTTATAGAACGGCTGGAAGATAAAATAGCGCCGAGCGGCGTGTTTAATTCATGAGCTATTCCGGCGACGAGCTGGCCTAAAGCAGCTAATCTTTCTGATTGAATAAGCTGATCCTGAGTATTATTTAAATCCTCGATTGCTTTGCTTAATTCTTTATTTATAAGTCTGAGGTTCTCGGTTTGCAGCATAACTTTTTGTTCCAGCTCTGCGTTGAGCTTTTTTAAAGCTTCTTCGGCTTCTATTTGCCTGGATATATCAACAGCTATAGAAACTACGCACTTTTCGTTTTTTAACGTAATTGGAAAAATAGAATAAAAATTATAAGCCAGACTTCCGTCTTTTTTTAAAGTTTTTAATAAATATTGGTTAAGGCTTCCCTTTTGGTTTAATTCGTTTATGATTATATTAATGTCATTATAGTCGTACATTTTTACGACATCTAAAGATGTTTTATTAAGTGCCTCGCTTTTGCTTATGCTTGTTTCTATTTCAAATTTTTGGTTTACGTCAATATATTTTCCGTCGCTTAATCGGTTTATAGCTATCACATAAGGCGAATTTTCAAATATTAGCCTGAATTTTTCCTCGCTTTCCTTTAGTTTTTCTTCTGCCATGGTTTTATCCTGAATAAATCGAATATGCTGAATATTTTGATAAGCTTTCAATGAAAGATGTTCGGCTAAATTAAATAAAAATAACGATATTTTTTCAAATTTTTCCCTGGACATTGGCTGGATTTCCTGAAACGCTTTAATAAACTCGGTTTCATCGGCCCCTATCTCACGGGCATATTTTGCCATATTTTCTTTGGTTTGCGTTTCATCCCTTACCTGGCCTATCAGCCAGTTGGCTATATGACGGCCGCCCACGCTTATGTTGGCTACGGCGTCCATCAGCCCGCCGCCCGGGCATTGCTGAATAGTCGGGCCTTCAGGATTATAACGGCCGGTAACCGCTTCGGATATCTTGCAATTTTTTTTACCTTTTTTGGTGCAGCTTATTATATCGTCGCATAATCTGCAAAAATTGCTTGGAGCGGTTATAGGAACGCCATTGACATCGCGGTTATAACGGAAGCGACTCCCGTAGCCTCGGCGAACAGGTCTTGCAGTTTTTGAATTTCTTTGATATTGAAAAGGTCGTCTAATTCAATCGGGCCGGACTTCTGTAACGGCTTGGTCATGGCTATTATTCGTTTTTCTAAAGCGATTTCCGCCCTTTTATTTTCGTCGGTTTCAAAGCAGTATGTTATGCATGAGGCGAATGTGAGAGCGAGCTGCTTATCTTCCTGAAAAAATTCACGTTTTTTTCCGCAATACTCAAAACTTAAAACTCCGAATAAATGTCCTTTTACCCATATGGGCGCATCTATAAGGGAATAAATATCGTTTCGTTTGAAGTAATCGAATGAGATTTTGGCCGTTCGGTAATCGCTGAAAACGTTTTCTACGGCTATGACATCTCCTGTTTTATGGCTTGAAGTATATTCTGGAAATTCAGAAGATAATAATATTTCTTCATTTTCGGAAGATAATTTTCCTTTATGAAATAAAGAATTGCATTTCATTTGAGACATATCTTCGTTGTAGAGCCAGACGCTTACTCTTTCCGCGTTCATGATTTGAGAAGCGATTACTATTATGTCGTCCAGATTTTCATTAAGGCTTTTCAAGAAAAATCCGCGGTTGTTAACAAATTCCCACAGAATCCGTGAAGACTTTTTTTGTTGCTCGATTCTTTTTTGCTGCTCGATCTCTAGTTTTTTGCGTTCGGTTATATCGAATAAAATGCCGTTGAAAATAATTTCATTTCCGGATTTTTGCGGATCGGCGATTCCGTTGAACCAGATTTGCTCTCCGGATGATTTAAGAAGGCAGCAGTCGAATTTCCATTCGTGAAAATCTTTAATGGCAGAATTAACGGAGTCCATAAAAGCGTCTTTATATTCAGGTACCAGGCGTTCGGCAAATTTATCGAAAAGATTTTCCATTGTATAGTTTTCGATTTCCAGTAATCCGGCTATTTTTGGGCTTGCATAGTGAAACCCTTTACGTCCATCGCTTTTGACATAAAACTGAAAAACTATTCCGGGAATGTTATCTATCAAATTTTTATATAGCGAGTAATTTTGAGGTGTCATATTGAAAAATATTAGCATTTTTAAGTAAATTAATCAAGTTTTTTATGCTAATATTATTGAATTTAAAAATTTTATGTGTTAATATAAGTTAAAATTATATGCGGCTATTTTTCTTTATAACTATGCTGCCATGTTTGGGAGGATAACTTTTCAAATGGACCCGAAAAGAGCTATAATAATCGTCGATGACGATATCATAATGGTGAATCTTCTAAAAAATACTCTTATTAATATTTATGGCAACGCTTTTATATATAAAACGGCTTTGAGCGCGTTAGAAGGTTTAAACGCCATCGAAGAGCTGTCGCATTCGGGAGTAGCTATTCCATTGATTATTTCAGATTGGCTGATGCCTGAAATGAAGGGCGATGAATTTATTTTAAAAGTGCATCAAACTCGGCCGGATATTAAAACTATAATGATATCGGGTTACGCCGCTCCGGAAGTTATCGAAAGAATCTGCTCTAAGTTGAAGTTAAACGCTTTTATAACGAAACCATGGGATATAAATGTTTTGACCGCTGAAATAAATAAATGCGTTAACCTGTAAAAATTATAACTTTAATAAAAAACTAAAAGGCCGCTTTCAGCTGATAATCAATCCGAAAGCGGCCTTTTAAATATATTTATAACCGTATTTTAGTAAATTTTCATATAAATTTTAAAATCTTTTAATGCATTATTCTGAACTTCGCCTATTTCCGTCCATTTATCTGTGCCGCAAGATATTTTGTATTTCGAGTTAAACTGAACGCTGCGTTCCTTGTTTTCGCCTGCATATAATATCGCGCTGACTGATATCGCCGCGATAATATAGTCCGTTTCGGCGGTTTCTTCGTCTTTTGAAATTCTGATTGCGAGCTTTAAAAATTTGAGGGTTTCAGCTACGCCGTCCATTGTGCGCCCGGCTTTATTAATATCGACTTCCGCGGTTTCGTCCGTAGCTTTCTGAGTGCCTATGGTTATGGCCGAATCATGAAATATAAGTGTTTTAATTTTAGGCGCGGATATGATCTTTTCTTTACCGTCAGTTAACTTTACTATTTTGAATTCTATTATTTTTGAATTCGAACCATGCGCCGTGCACATAAATTCGGAATTTTTATAAATATATTTTCCGCCTGCCGCGCATACCGGTTCGGTTTTTAAATATTGTTTAAAAAACAGCTCTTGAATAAAACCATCTTTTATATTTTCCTTTTTAAAATTTTCATTTTCCATCGAATATAATTCAGTGACCGATGTTATATTTCTTAAATTAGCCAGGCAGGATTTATAAACGGATAGCTGTCTGGCTGCGCTGTATTTTTTATTAATATAAGGCAGGGCCTGCATTAAAATGTCATAAAGCTCTTCGATGCCTATCAACTTCACCTGATGCCCTTTTTTTTCGTTATGTATTATGCTTGCCGGAAGAATTTTTAAGCCAGTAAACGAATCCAGCGCCGAGAGGAACCGGTTAATGTCGCTTAATTCAGCGGCGGTGGAAAGGATCAAACGCTTGTTATCTAACATGATTGACGCTTCGTTTATTTTTGGAACGCTTTTAAAATAAGCCGGCATTATTTTATTTACTCCGATAAATCGCTCTAAATCATCGGTATAAAACGATATGTCGAAAGGCGCGTTTTTAAAGCAATGATCGTAAATATTATACAATCCGCTTTGAATGCCGGCGTTATTGTCCGGTTCGTTCCAGAACCCTATTTTTTTATATTCTGAAATTATTTCCGATTCGCTGGATATGGATGAAATCAATAACGTTTTCCAGTCGATATTATAGCCGTTTATATTATATGCCGAAGCCGCTTCGCCGGATTTGAAAGTTACGTCTTTATCGAAAGATAATATTATATCTACGGCGTTTAAACTTAAAGACGAATTCCTGCTTATAATAAAAATTTCGGGCAGTGAATGGCTTTTTAAATCTTCTTTTATGAACGTGGATAGTTCCGATTTAATATTGTCCATAAGAACATTCACGCCGGCGGCATTCTCTTTATTCATGGCTCTGGATTTTAATTTATTTAACAGAAATTTTAAATTGAGCCGCGCTATGGCGAAACTGGATTTAGTTGCGGACGATACTCCGATATTGGAGCTTTCGCCGATAGCTTTCAGGCGCATTCGGGCTTTTTGAATTACCGTTTCGTCGGTGGCCGTTTTATTGACTATATTTTCATATATCGTTCTGGCCGCTCCCGTATCGCCTTCTACGAATTCTTTCCAGAGGCCTTCAGACAGAGTTTGCGAATGAAGATAACCCGCCGGAATTAATGCTAAAATAAGCGCAGCCAGCAATAATCCTGAAAAAACGCCGAAAATTTTACTATGGTTACCCGTTTTCTTTTTATTCATAAAAATTCCCCCTTAAATTAAAATCAGTTTTTTTACTTCCTGATTTTATTATCTGTCAGGGACCTTGCAATAGTGTTGCGGCGGCATTACAATCGCCTTATATTTTAAATTTATATCCTATATTGGGAAGCGTTTCGATGAGCGCTCCATAAGGCGCGATTTTTTTTCTTAGTCTGGATATATGAGGGTCCACGCTTCTTAAATCTATAAAAATTCCATTCCAGACGCGTTCTATTAAAGTCTGCCTTTCGACGACTATATTTTTATTTAGCAGCAGCAGTTTAAGTATTTCAAATTCGGTAAAGCTTAATTTTGCAGCCTTGTCTTTTATGAATACTTCGCGCGAGCCTAAATTAACGCTCAGATTCTCGTGCCTGAAAATATCAGGCGCATCCTTGCCGGCGCTTCTTTTCGACCGTCTTATTAAAGCTTTTATCCGCGCGTGCAGCTCTTTTAGCGAAAAGGGCTTGCACATGTAATCGTCGGCTCCGAGCTCGAGACCCACCACTTTATCGAGCTCGGAAGACCTGGCCGAAAGTATTATTACGGCGAAATCCAGCGACTCTCTGCGGACTTTTTTGAGAATGTCGAGCCCGGAACCGTCCGGCAGCGTCAGGTCGAGAACCATTATGTCGAATCCGGAAAGGCCGCTTTCAGTAATGACGCGGCCCGCCTCCCCGGCTGATCCGGCCGTTACCACTTCTATATTTTCCAGCTTTAGAGCTTCTTTTAATCCGTTCGCAAGCGCTTCGTCGTCTTCGACGAGTAATATTTTGGTTTTTGAATATTCTTCGTTCATAATTTACCTTTTTCTTTATGACGGTATGCGCAAATATAAAATGAACCTTGCGCCGTTTTTGTAATTATCGTCTAGCGTCAACTCGCCGTTCATTTTGACGGCAAGCGCCCTGGCTATATATAAGCCGAGGCCGCTCGAACGGAATTCCCCGGCGGAAGCCGATCCTTTATAAAATTTGTCGAATATTTTAGGCGCGTAGGTTTCGCTCACGCCGGGGCCGTTGTCGGAAATTGAAAGCGCAAGGCGGCCGCCGGATATTTCCGATCTGAAAATTATTTCGGTCGTGCTTTTTTTTGAATATTTCAGGCTGTTTGAAATCAGGTTGGCTATTATATTATAAAACGCCCATTTGTCTATTAGCGCCCTGTTTTCTTCAGCCAGCTCGAAAGCCACTTTCAATACGGCGCTCTCTATTTGGGCGCCGTAGGATTTAATGTGAAGTATCAGCTCTTCTTCGATATCCGCTTCGCCGATATTAAGAAGGACGTTGTCGGAAAAAATACGGTTTAAGACCGAATAGTTTTCGAATAAAAACGAAAGCGATTTGGCCTGTTCATGCGCCAGAGATATCGCGCCGCGAGCTTTTTCCGCCTCGCCTGATTCCAGGTGCTTTTCGGCGAGTTCAAGATATAGCAGCGACGATGAAAGCGGCGTTTTAAGCTGATGCGAAATTTTAGAAACGAAATCGGTCATATTGACGCTGAGCCGGTATGCCTCGTTTTCACGTTTCTTTAGAATGTAAAAAACCGTTATGGTTATTATCAGCGGAAGATAAAACGCCGCTTCTATAAAATAATTCCTGCTGAAATTAACGCCGGCCGCTATGATTTTATAAGGTCCGCAAAATTCTATCGAATTAATGTCTATGCCGGAATCTTCTGCGCTCAATATGGCGTTATGTTTTCTTTTTATAACGGCGTTTAAATTGTCTATGCTGACGACGCCCGCCAAGGCTATTTTTCCGGCCGCTTTCTCTTTGCCGGACGAAGTTTCCACTCCGGCCGAAACCAGTATGTGCGTTCGCCCGCCGCCGGTATTTAAAGGCCTTATGCTTATGCCGCCGCCGGATTCCCCTGAAAGCGCTTCGCTCTTTATGCTGACAAAAAGCGCCGGGATTTTTTCGTCTGACGGGCCCGCATCGGGCCTTGCGCCCGTCCCGTAATCCGCGCCGCTTAAAATGTCGCCGATTGAATCCGCCGCTGAAGCTTTTGAAGATACGACCGAAAGCTTTAATTTTTCGTATAAAAATTTTACTTCATTATCGTTTTTAACCGCCGCCGCCAGATTTTTAAATGCTATCAGATCTTCGTCGAAAGGGCGCCCCAGTCCGTTTTTAATTTTTATAAGATAAATATATAAAACCGCTTTTTCAAAAACATACGAATCGGCACGGTCGTTAAGGTAATATGAAAGCAGAGAGGCCGCGGTTTCGGGCGTTGCGGTTTTAATCGCCGATACCAGCCTGCCTAAAACCGCCGAATCGAAATCCGCATGCTTGAGTTCGAGCTCCGCCAGAAGCCGCGCTTTATACTGCGGCGGGACTACGCTCATATCCGAAAGGTCGAGGCGTATAACAGGATCATAGAATATATCGCCGGCGTAATTTTCTTCGGCGGCATAATTATCGATTTCTTTTTTTATTAATCCGCGTATCTCGTTTTTTATTTTTTCGAGCGGGCCGCGCGCCGCGTTTTTTAAATATTGCCCGTGATAATACGCCGCCGCCGGCAGCATTGAAATTAACGCCGCCGCCGCTAATATTATTATGAACCTGTCCATGTTTTTTTTCATAAAAACGCCCTGAACTTATTTGATCGGTCCACGCCGCCGTTTTGCTAAAATAAAATCAACGTCCATTTGGTTATAAGCAAAAACAGCGCGGCTAAAATAAAATTAAAATCTATAAGGCCCTCTATATAATTTCCGTAATAATTGGTTTCTTTGCCGAATTTATTTATGATTACCAGCATATATGCAAAATTGGCTATGAGCGAAAGGCTATAATACTCGTATTCGTTCACCAGCACCGCCACTATAGTTATGACGCTCGCGCAGAGAAGAAGGAACTTCATCAGTAAAACCGAATATTTGCTTCCTATAAGCGTCGGTATGGTCTCCTTTCCCACTATGCTGTCGCCCTGTATATCTTTGATGTCGAGCGTTATAGTGCGGCAGAAAGCCATTATGAATATTATCGAAAACGTGAAAAGCAGCCGCCACTCGAATATCCATTTGCCGCTTACCGCAGGGGAGAACGTCAACACCACCGCCCAGGCGGTGGAAATGAAAAGGTCGCGCGAACCAGGTATGTCCTTGAGCGAGGCATAACGCACGTAAGGACGGAAGCCGACCGGCACGAAATTTATGCTGTATAAAACCCCCGCCAGCGAGCAAAGTACGTAAAATAAAAAAAGCCATACGCCGAAATGCAGCGAAAGCGCCACTACGGAAAGCGAAGCAAGAACGCCGCCCGCCATTATATACCTTGCGAATTTATGGTATATCTTATTGCGGCTTGAACTGTTGTAGCGGCTCGCGTCGCGGTCTATATAACGGTTGAGGGTGTGCATGGAAAAGATATAAAGCGCGGCGAGCCAGGCTTCGAAAGGGTGTATGGTTTTAGCTATCAGCGTGGAAGCCACGTACGCCATCGCGAAAGCGCAGATTCCTATATAAATGTCGCTGTCTATAAGGAAATTGACGGTTTTTTTAAGCAACCTCAATGGAAAAGGTTTCGAATCATACGATATTTCCTCTATTTTTTGCGCGACGTTTCTTATCATCCAGTTCGGAGTTGAAGCCCCGGCCGTTATTCCGACCGTCCGCTTGCCGGCGAACATCCCGGCGCTCAACTCTTCTTCGGTTTCTACCAGCACCGCAGGAGTTTTTGAAGACTGCGCCACTTCAGCCAGCCGCTTGGTGTTGCCGCTGTTTTTGCCGCCCACTATGACCATCAGGTCCACTTCGCGCGCCAGCTGAGCGGCTTCTTCCTGCCTTTTTCTGGTCGCGTTGCAGATGGTGTTGAAAACCTTTATGCCGTTATATTTTGATTTTAAAACCGAAACCAGATTTTCAAAGTGTTCGAGTTCCTGCGTCGATTGCGCCACTACCGATACCCCGCCGGCGAACTGCGCCGCGTTTTTGTTTTTATCGCCTCCGCTTCCCGGGGCTTCTTCAGTAAGCCGCGATATCTCTTCTTCGCTGTTGATAACCGCGCCCCTGCCCGAAGCGAAACCCAGTATGCCGATGACTTCGGGATGCCCCGCTTCGCCTATTATAATCACGTAGCGGCCATTTTCTATTTCTTTTTTCACTATGTTCTGGATTTTGGATACGAGCGGGCAGGTGCCGTCTATTACCTGAGCGCACCTGGATTCGAGAAAGGCTTTTCTAGCCGGAGACACCCCGTGGGCGCGTATTACGACGGTAGAGCCGCCGCCGGGCGCCGCCGCGTCGTCGAGAACGCTGATCTTGCGCTGCTCGAGCGCTTTGACTATCTGAGGGTTGTGTATTAACGGGCCGTCGGTATAAATCGCCGAGCGCAGGCGGTTGGACGTGTTTAAAACTTTATCCATGGCGCGCTTGACGCCGAAACAGAAACCCGCGGTGCGGGCTATTTTTATTTTCATTTAAGCTCCGCCGTTATTTATTAGAGCCTTTTTTATATGCGAGTCACTGGCCGTTAGCGTGCTTGCTTCCTATGGTGGCGAGTTTTATCACTTCGTTGTCGAAGTAGTTAACTCCCATTCCGGCGTCGATAACTATACGCTGCGCGTTTATTCCGCTCGAAGCCGGACTCAGCAAAAACGCGCCCAGCGTTCCCACTTCTTCCGTCATAAGGTTTTTCTTTCTGAGCGTGAACTTTTCGGCGAAGTCGTAATAATCGAGGTAACCCGGAATTCCAGCCGAAGCGGATGTTTTTAAAAGACTCGCCGCCACGGCGTTAAACCTTATATTGGAAAATTTGCTGAACGATTTTGCCAGAAAACAGACCGAAGAATCGAGCGCGGCCTTTACCGGCGCCATATATCCGTAATTTTCAACGGCCATGTTGGTGGCCGATATTGAAATAGTTATAACCGAGCCGTCTTTGTTTATTATATCGCGCATCGCGTTGGCTATGGATATTAAAGAAAAACATGAAATATCCATCGCCTGAAGAAAATCTTTCTTTTTGGTTTCATAAAAAGGCTTCAGGCCTTCCGAGTAATTAGCGTAGGCTAGCGAATGCACTATTCCCTGTATTTCGCCGTGCTTTTCCTTTAATATGGCGGCCATATCGTAAATCTGCCCTTCGTTTTCAACGTCGCAGACGTGGGTTTCCGCTTTCGGGAAAAGCTTTAAAACCGCGTCTGCGTTCTTTTCGTTTTGAACGCTGTGAATCGCTATGGCGCCGTTTTCTTCAAGAGTTTTAGCTATGTGATAAGCCACGCTTCGCTTATTGGCTACTCCGAATATTAGAAATTTTTTATTTTCTATATTTAAATAACTCATTGACCGTTACCGCCTTCGCTTTCTACTAAACTGACCGCGAATTCGCAGCGAACCGCGTTTTTGCCGCCCGAAGATATCTGGGCCTTCATGAAGTAAACCGGGCCGACTTTTTCTATAATTTCAACCGTTGTTTCAATAACTTCGCCGGGAGAAATCATTTTTCTGAATTTTACTTCGGATACCCGGGTTACTACCGGAACGGCCTGTGATAAGTCCGTTTTGCCCTTGAGTAAAGAAGATATCAAAATGGCTCCGCTCTGGAAGGCCGCTTCGCACAAAATTACGCCCGGAACTATAGGGCGGCCCGGATAGTGGCCGCGGAAAAAATCGCGCCCGCTATCCATTTTAGTGCGCGTTACGATTTTACTTTCTCCGGTTTCCGCTATTTCGTCCACAAACAGAAACGGCGGCCTGTGCGGTATAGCATCATATACGGCCTTTAACTTTTCGTCGCTCATTATGATTCTCCAATTTTTACTTTATATTTTTAATTATTAGCTTTTACATACCTGTCGGCGTTATTTGCCACTATTACGCCGTAGTTGACCGTTCCGAGCCATCCGGACATTATTATCCCCACCGAGCCCGTATGAAAAAGGCCGCCGACTTCGTTGCCTATTTCCATGCTCGGCTTCAAACCTTCGAATTTAGTGCCGAAAGACGAGCCGCCCGGATGCAGCGTGTATCTTTTAAACGTCAGCGGAGTGGCCGCCTCGACGTAGTCGATTTTTTTTCTGACGTCGGGCACGTACTTTTCTAGATGCTTGATGGAACGCTCTATCAGCGCTTCCTTCTCTTTATGGTAATCCTCTTTTGATAGCTTTGCCCAGTCGTCGTAATTGGAATTTGTGGACGAAACTATCGAATACATGTCATGGCCGGGGCGGGTTTTGGGATAATAAACTGAAAAGGTGCGGCTGGACGTGTTTTTATCTATAAGCTCGGACGACGAAAATTCAGGGGCGAAAGACGTGAAAATAAGATCGCCTATAAAATCGATCTTTTCGCCTTTTTTAATACCCATATACACCTGCGAGCTGCTGTTATTTATTCTGACCGTATCGAACTGCTTCAAAAAATCTTCGCTGAAATTTGCGCGTCCGCACAGATCGTTTACCGTGGTGACTATGTTGGCGTTCGAAACGACCGCTTTGCACTTTATTTCGCGGCCGTTGACTATGACCCCGCTCACGGCTTTGCCATTTGTCAGTATTTTTTCGACGCGGCTTCTAAGCGCTATATCCACGCCGTTTTTTTCGAGCTCAGCCTTCATGGCGCCTATGAGCTTGTCGGTGCCGCCTTCGAAAGTGAAAACGCCCTTGCTCATGAAATTTGAAAATACTATTCCATACGAAATCGCCGGATCGTCGAGCGTGGAGCCGTTGGCGTAAGTTATAGGCTCCATTAAAAGCCTTACCACATCGCTTCTGCCCGGAAAAAACCTGTCGAATAATTCGCGAGCGGTCATTTTATTGTCCTGAAAGTAATCCATTCCGCGCACCGTCGTGAAAAAATCATCCACGGTGGATTGCGGCACCTTAAAATTATTCACCAGCTTGTCTTTGAAATCGTTCACATCGAATGTGGTGGTGAAAGAAAATTGCGGATTGTCGAATCGGATATCTTTTAACTGGACTATCGAATCGGCGATTTCTTTATTCCAGTATTTGCGGCAGGTTTTTATCATGCCGACCGGAAATCCGTGCAAAGATACGTCGAATATATGCCCGCCTTTTCTGTTGAACCATGTGGCAAGACCGCCCAGATTAAAATGATGCTCGCATAAGAGCACCGAATTATCTGATTTAGCGAGCATGTTGGCCGCGGTGAGCCCCGCGAGTCCGCTTCCTATGACGACTACGTCGTAAGAATTTTTAATTTCTTTCAATTATACACCTCTTCAATATCACGCGTTCATTCTAAAAACTATTTTTAAGTCCTTAGAATGAACGCATTAAAAAATCTATATATTATATTTAATTTTAAGCTAAAATTCAATATAAATTATTATTCGTTCAAAAATTCTTCCATGAACTGCCGGTTGAAAAGATCGTTAAAATCAAACCCCTGCGGTATCGAGTTTGGCGGAATTACATAATATTTAAAATTGCCTCCGCCGCGCTTATCCTGCTTCTGCTCTTTTTTAGGTTCGACCGCCATGCTCTTGAATTTATCGGGCGCTTCCGCGTTGAGGCTTAAATACCTCGAAACGCCGTTATTTGTAACGGCTACTACGAAAGATTTTTCATTCTTGTTTTTAACCAGATATTCCCTGAGCTGCTTTACGTCTTTAATCTGCTCGGTGCCTATCTGTATTATAACATCCCCTGGAGTCAGCTTTTCAGAAGCTTCCGCTGCTTGATCGATAGCCGTAATTTCAGCGCCGCCGACGTTTTTATTATCGCTTACCGCATCTTTACAGCTTATGCCAAAAAGAACGTATTCTATTTCTGCCGCCTGCGCTTTTTCTTTTTGCGCTTCGTTTTCAGGCGAAGCCTGCGCCGCCGCGATTTTATTTTCATCAGGCATAGCTTCGGGCGTTACCGTGAGCTCTATTTCCTTTCCATCGCGGATAACCTTAACTTTTTTTGGCTTGCCGGATTCTGAGGTCGAAATTAACTCTATAAGCGAATTCCTGTCGTTGATTTTATGCCCGTCATAACTGATCATTATGTCGCCGCGCATTATTGCCGCTTTATGCGCTGGAGAATTGGCCACCACGGATCCTATGACCACGCCTTCGCTTACCTTGAACATCTTCTGTAAGTCGGGCGTCAGTTCCTGTATGAAAACGCCAAGCCAGGACCTTACTACGGCTTTGTTTTTAATGAGCTGGTCGGTTATGTTTTTGCAGAGATTGGCCGGAATCGCAAACCCTATGCCCTGGCCGTGAGGAATAATAGCGGTGTTTATGCCTATGATCTTTCCTTTGAGGGAAACCAGCGGCCCGCCCGAATTGCCCGGGTTGATCGAAGCGTCGGTCTGTATCAGATTGTTGTAATTGCGTTCGCCAGGAATGGCGAGCGTTCTGTTGAGCGCCGAAATGACGCCGCACGTCACCGTATGCTCCAGGCCGAACGGATTACCTATAGCCACTACCCATTGCCCGACCCTTATTTTATCCGAATCGTCCAGCTCCAGAACCGGTAAATTTTCGGCGGTTATTTTTATTACCGCCAGGTCCGTTTTGATGTCTGAACCCACAAGGACCGCATCGAATTTTCTTTTATCAAGAAGCGTAACGCTGATTTTATCGGCGCCATGAATGACGTGCTCATTGGTGACTATATACCCTTCTTTGCTTATAATAGCCCCTGAGCCGCTGCCTTTTTGAGGGAACAACTGCTCGAGATACCCTTCTTCGAACCCCCACACGTAAGGCCTTCTTACTTTGATTTCTTTTATGGTATTTATAAAAACGACGGCGGGCGATACTTTTTCTGCTATGTCGGCCACCAGCTCCACTCCCGATGAATCCGCCGGGATAGAAGCGCCGGAGGCGGCAAATGCCTGACTGCAACTTAAAACATAAAGAAAAATTAGTAAACCGGCCGCATTGGTTTTAATAAAAGAAGAAAGTGAAAGAAATAAAACTGATTTTTTCAATTTAACCGTCCTCCTTATTGTTTGATAGTGCTTAAGCTTTTAAAAATAAAGCTTGAAACGAAAAAATTATACAATAACTAAAATATTTTTGTCAAGTGCGCTTCGCTTTTTTTGATAAGGGAAGGCAATGGGCCGAAGGCCCCTGCCTTCCCTTAAAATCCCTTCCAACCCCTGATTAGCCTGACGCTTTATTTTTGTGGATTGCCGGCATTTTTGCCGGGTCTTTAATTTTGTCATATTCTTTTCTTATGCCGCAATAAACTATTTTTGGCTTTTCTTTTCATTGATTGCTAAAATTTATTTTATCCTCAGCTTTCTATTTTTCTTTTTCTGTTTTGTGCAGACGCGCGCATGCGCGCGTCTGCACAAAATAATGACTGGCAGGTAAATCAGATTTATAGTTTAATGATATGCGTTCAGGTAAATCACCCTTTAAACTGATAATTACAAATCATTTATGACAAGCTTTTATTAAAACATTATACATCTGAACCATTCTTTACTTACAATTGAGTTACATGAAAAAAGAAAATGCAAAGGAAACTTGTTTTTGTACTTATTTTTTAGTATAATTATTTCATGCTGAATAAATATGTATTTTTATTAATTTTAATTGTTATGATCTTACTGAACAATAATTTATCTTACGCCGAAACCGGCTCTATTGCGGAACCGGAATGGTATGAGGCCGATATCGCCCTTATCAAGCCGGTAAATATAAAAACCGGTTCGGCAGGCGTTCTTCGCTTTTCAATCAAACCCCTTATAGAAGGCGATTTTGAATTTAAGGCCGCGCTGAACGTTAACTCAAAAAACATTAAATTAAAGCAGAGCGATTCAAAAAAATTGAAAACTTCAAATATGCGTAAAATTTTTTACGATTTTGAATTTACCACAACCGAACCGGTTTATGGAAATTTTTCGGCGGAATTTTCAACCGCATATCCCGCAGCCGATTTAATTAAAACTATTGAAAAAAAATTCGGTTCGGATCTGTACGAAGTAAAAAAATTGACCAGAAAAATTAATTTTCATTCAAATAATTACTCGGCTTCGATTCCTTTTAAATTAATCGTTACCGAAACAGAATGCGCTCTCAACCCTGAATTATATTTTGAAAAAAGCGCCGGCGAAGATTTTTTAAACATGAAGCCTTCAATTTCAACGCAGGATGCTTTAAATAAAATCGAATCGTTCGAAGCGAAATATGCCGGCATTTTTGATCTTAACAAAGACGGTTTTTATAAATTCATTAAAAGAACTAACTGCGATTTTTTAAAAGATTTAAACGATTATTTTAAAGGCCTTCACGCTTATAATTACTCAGCCGCCGGTATCGGCGAAAATAATAAAACCGCAGCTGTAAAAGAATTAAAATCCGTTTCGGCCGATTACGCAAAAATATTCGAATTTATAGAAGCCCGTTTTAAATATTTTAATGAAACAAAAAAAGCGTCCTCGGAGTATATTAAAGATAACGGCCCGGAGCATATTTATATTGCGACCTATTATAACTTGTATTTTACAGTAAATTTCAAAAATTGCTTTAATAAAAAAGACGGTGAAAAAGATATTATTAAAAATTATGAGGCCGTTTTAAATTTAATTAGTGAAAGTGGATTATATAAAACCGAAGTTTTAAAAAAATCGATCGCAGGTTATTTTTATTATAACCTGGCGCAAATGTCAAAAAAATCAGGCGCTATAGATTATAAAAGATACTTCAGAAAAGCGGTTTCAGAAAATAAAGGACTCATAACCGAATAAGTATAAAGTAAAATCGCCGCTTAACCGGCAGCCCGGCAAAATTTTAATTTATTAAATTTTATTGAATCGAGGATTGCGTATGACTTGTATGAAAAGAAAAATTTTACTAATATCGCTTGTATTATCGGTATTTTTAATAATTTTACAGGCGCCTCTTTTTACCGCTTCCGCACAGGAACAGGGCGAGCCAAAAAGAATCGCGGAATCGTCGGAAGTCAGCGTTAAACCTTCATTTCAAACAGAAAACTTCGTTTTTTTAGTTAAGAAAGAAAACGGCGAATTTGAAGCCGCGGGCGCCAACAATATTAAAGATCCCGTCGTTATGCAGGGAATGGCCGCCGCAGCAAAGCATCTGGGGGAAAATCCCGAATTCAGGGCCATGCTTGATTTTTATAAAAAAAGCCATGAAAAACGTTTTGACGCAAAGAAAAAAGAACTGAACGATAAAATAAAAGAAACCGAAGAAATGCTGGCTAAAAGAAAAATAAGCAAAAGCGACGCCAGGTTCGATCTTAATTATTACAACAATGAACTCAAAAAAATCAGCGAATCAAAAGCCCCGCCGCTCGCTATAGTCGTAGGCAGAAAACCCGAAGAAAAAACCAGCTATATGATGGCGTCTCCTATAGAATTCAGCGCTCCCTCTTCTTCTGCGGCAAAATCAGGGCTTAAAACTATCGAATCGCCGGGCTATATAATGCTTCAATACGACGAATTCGTCAGCATGGCCAATGAAAATACAAAACTCGAAGGCCTCAGCGTTCTGGCTCATGAAACGGGTCATGTAATAAGCAATAATACGACTTACCTTAGAAATATAAACCTGGATTATAAAGACAGAAACCCTTTATTTCTTGTCGATGAAAATTTAAGAACCGATACCCAGGTGGTTGAATTTATGAAAAAAGGCGATCCAATGCCGGATTCGCACTGGCGCGCCAAGGTTATAAGCTCGCAGGCCGCCTTCGAAGAAGAATTCGCCGAGTTTACGGCTTCGTTCTTTTTGAGCCCTAACCACGACGGAGATAATATAGCCGATAAGGATTTTCAGGCAAATAAAATAGGCTACAGGCTCAGCAAGGGAACTAACGAAGTTAGCGCCACTCTGGAATGGAGCGATACCGTTAAAAATACAGGCGAGCTCATGGATACCGAATTTTTTATAGCCAAACTGCTGCATAGAATCGCCATGTCATACGACAACCCTTATGACGGCTATCAGAACATCGTAAATATAAAATCAAGCGATGAATTCAGAAAATCTCCGAATTTAAACAGCTTTATTAAAATATTTGCGGCTAATTATCCGCAGGATTTCGAAAGATTCAAAGTTAAATTCACAGAAGAAATCAGCGCCGTAAACGCCGAAAGCACCAGAAGAATCCAGACCGACGAAAGACGTAAAATAGCTGAACTGCTCGGCAATACAAGTTCGCTTATAATAAGCATAGGCCAGTCTGAAATTAAAGATATCCCGGCGGCGGAACCGGGCGCGGCAACGTCTGAAACCGCCGTTAAATACACCAGGACGGTTAAGGGTAAGCCAGGCGCTTCAAGCTCTGATAACGTTAAAATTAAGATAATGTCCGAAAAAATCAAAAGCGGAAATATCGACTCGGGCGAGTAAACGTAAAACAGTAATACCGTAAAATCAATAAAAACCATAAAAGTCGGCGGTAAGCATCAGCGGGCCGCCGGCTTTTTATATATTAAAAATATCATATTTTAACATATTTAATTGACAAATCGTTAATTTTAAATTATATTATATTTCATTACAGGGCTTAACGGTAAAATATAAGGCGCAAAATTTCCGGGCGCGTATGTGAGTATATTATTAATGGAACAGGTGCGTTATGAATGAATTTCCGACTATCGACAAGGCTTTTATAATAGATAATTCGAGCTATTCTTCTTACGTCAAGGGACTCGATTACTATAACAGGGGAAACGTCAAATCATTGAGTATTAACGACGACGGCGTCATAAGCGTTTCGGTCGAGGGCGCAAAATTGTATCATGTCGAACTGTATTTCGGCGATTCGTCAAAATTCAGTGCGGCATGCGACTGCCCTTACGATCTCGACGATTACTGCAAGCATATAGCCGCTGCGCTGGTGCATTTGATGCAAAACAACGAAAAGATAAAAGCCGAATTTAAAAAGATAAATAAAATCAAAAGCGCGCCTGACGATATGTACGATAAAAAAATCGAAAAATACCTCGAGCGCGTCGAAAAAGAAAAAAGCCTTAAAAAGCCCCTTGCGGAGTTTTTTAAAAAATTTCCCGAATCTTTTAAGGAATTTCAGGCATATTACGACGGAGTATATTCGCTGAAAGAAGACGGCCGGAAAAAAGGCGGCGCCATTTATTACCAGAAGCGCGTCGAAGATTCAATCAACGAAATTAAAAGCGTTTTTATGAAGGCCGAATTTTATAAGCCTCAAAATTATATATCGCAACGCGCTAATATAGTTTCTTCCGGCGCGATCAGCGTTGAAAATTACGGCGCTGGAGAATACCGCGGATATTTTCAAAAATCGGCGGATTATATTTTCGATATTTTTTACGCCAAAGCCGAACGTTCGCTTAAAATGGGCGATATTTGCGGCGGCGCGAGCTTTTTACACGCGATTTACAATTTCGCGCAGGACTTTAACATTAGTTATATAAAAACCGCCATAGAAGAAAAAATATATAAAGTGCTCGAAGGATGCGTTAAATACCATCTTAATAAGGCTTTCAGCGCGCTTATAGAAATCGCGCTGTCTGAAAATTTTGAAAAAGACGACGCCAGATGGTTTTATAACGGACTTCTTGCTATATATTTTTCTTCAGGTATTGCGAGCGACAGACGGCTGGGTAATTTCGACAGGCTCAAACTCATATGCTCCCGCCATGGTTCGGTCGAGTATATGCTCGATTTCATCAACGAAAATCTTATAAATAACAGCGACCCCAAAACCGGATGCCCGCCTTATATCAACGCCCAGAACTCGCACGAGGCGTTTTACCTTCTGAATATTTCAGGCGAAACCGGACGGGCCGTCAAGATAGCCGAAAAATATTGGCAGATGAATATTATTCTTCATCGCGAATATATAGAATTTCTGATGAAGAACTTCGAGCATAAAAAAGCGTTAAAATTATCGGTCGCAATCTTGAAAATTTTCGATAAAAACCCTGAAAAAATAAGAGAAGGCCTGAAATGCGGCACTTTTAACGAACTCAAGGAAGCGCTTTCGGCGGCCGTTAAAAGCATGGACGAAATACTCACTTCGCTCGTGAATTTCGCGGGCTCCAAGCAGAAAAAAGCGGCATGCCTGAAAGATTTGTACCGCGCGCTTTACACCGAGGCCGTATATAACAATAACCTTGACGTGGTTGATAAACTTCTTAACGTGATAGATGAAATTGAAAAATTAAATTCGCAGGGTATTTCGGTTAAGCTGGCCGACGAAAACATAAGCCTTGAAAGTTTTTCAGGAACCCTTATCAACGAAGACGTGTGCGACAACCTTTTCAAAGCTAAAATTTTCAAAAAAATGTGCCGAAACGATCTGGTCATCGGAGTGGCCAATAAAACCCCCGATGATTATATGTTTTCGAGCATCTGCGGCCTTATAATGAACGAAAAGCCTGACGAAGTTTTTGATTTGTTCAAACATAGAATTGGCTCGATCGTAAGCAAAGGCGGGGACCGTGACAATTACGGCCATGTTTCAAAGCTTATTAACGTGATGGCTAAAATTCCGTCGAAGAGCAAAGAACTTAACATGTTTATCGAAAAAATCAACGAAAAAAGAATTTATACGAAAAAAATAATGTAATATTGATTGAAATGCCCGATATAATAAACGAAAACAAAATATATCCGATTATCTTCAGCAGAAAAATTAAATCGACCATATGGGGCGGCCGCAGATTGTATTCCGGCCGTAATCCCGAAAACGGCCCGCTTGATTCATGCCCGAAAATAGGCGAAATATGGAGCTTATGCGAAAACCATAATATAGTTGCGCTTAACGGGCCGTATAAATTATTCATGCTCGAAGATATTTTAAAAAACGTTCCGGCGGAATTTCTAGGAGGCTCTTTTCAAAATCAGCATTTTCCGCTTATAATGAAAATAATAGACGCCAACGACCGCCTGTCAATACAATTGCACCCTGACGATAAAAAAGCCCGCGAACTCGAAAAATATTATTGCGGTAAAACCGAAATGTGGTACGTGTTAGACGCGTCTCACGATTCCGAGATAATTCTTGGGTTTAACCGTAAAATCGACGAAAATGAATTCAGGCAGTATATCGAAAATAATTCGCTTGAAAGCGTTTTAAATCACGTAAGAGTCAAAAAAGGCGATACGTTCCTTATACCGCCCGGCTGCGTTCATGCTATCGGAAAAGGCGTCCTTATAGCCGAAATTCAGCAAAACTGCGATATAACTTACAGGGTTTACGACTATGCCAGAAAGGACGCAGACGGCAAAACTCGAGAACTGCACATAAAAAAAGCGCTCAAATGCGTCGATTACGCTCAGATCAACGTGAACGCTCCGCGCGCTTTGAGGCTTTGCGATTTTAAAGGCGGATCGGTTACGCATTTAAATTCCAACGCATATTTCGATGTCGTTGCTTATGAATTTAACGGCGATAGCGGTTTCGATTATAAATTCAAACTTCCGGTTTTTTCGGTTTTTATGAATATAGGCGAAGATATTTATGTAAGTTACGGCGACAGCGGCTGCGACTACTTTCCAAAATATTCGTCGCTTCTGATGCCGGCCGGATATGAAGGCGCTCATTTCGAAGCGGCCGACAGCGAAAACGGCATATCCCTTATTCAGGCCTTTACGCTTCCCCATACGCCTGAAAAATCGAATATTATAAAAAGCTCATTCTCAATTTGATAAAAATTATTAAATTTTTCTCAATATGATATAAGATTTGTATCATTTTGAGAATGGCGAATTATTAAAATATCTTTATTATTCTTTGTTTCAGGCTGTTTTCAAGTTTTATCACGATGGCATAAAAATTGTTTTAGTTACTTTCACGAAAACATAAAAGTGGAGGTAATTATGGGTAAAAGCGTAAACAAGGTATTCATTCTCGGAAACGCCGGAAACGATCCAGAGGCTTCGGTAACGAAAAACGGCAAATCCATGTCTTCATTCAGAGTCGCTACCAACGAATTAGTTAAGAACCAGAACGGCGGTTACGATGAGATTACGCAGTGGCATAAAATTAAACTTTTCGGAACCACGGCGGATATAGCCAACCAATATGTAAAAAAAGGTTCACGCGTTTTCGTCGAAGGAAGAGTGAGTTACAGTAAAATAGAATCTAAAGAAACGGGAAAGCTTCCCGTTATTTATACCAACATTATCGGAAACGGTATAACTCTTCTGAGCCCCGCCGATAAGGCTAAAACCGCTGAAATGCCTTTTTAACGGCGGCGGTGCGTGGCCTGATAAAATTTTCGAAAGGTGTTTTTCGAAAAAAAATATAAGGCTGGCAGCGATTAATAAAAATGAAAAGGAACTAACTTTTATAAAGAGGTAATTTCGGGAAAAAGAAGGAATAAGTTCCTTCTTTTTCTCTGTTAAATCAAAAATGAAAACGAAAATAACGTTTCTTGGAACCGGCACTTCCCACGGCGTGCCGAAAATAAATTGCGGCTGCGAAGTTTGCGCTTCTGAAAGCGGTTTTAACAAAAGACTTCGCTGCTCCATATTAGTCGAATCAGGCGCAAGCAACATACTGATAGATACTTCCGCCGATTTTCGCGCTCAGGCTTTAAAGTATAAAATTAAAGCCATCGACGCTATTTTATTCACGCATGCGCATGCCGACCATCTTCACGGCATTGACGATATAAGAGCGTATCAAACTAAATCGTCGCCTCCTATAAAATGCTTCGGTCCGCCTTCTTTTTGTTCCGACGTTAAAAGGAGATTTTCCTATATTTTTTTAGATAAAATGCCCGTAGGCGGGGGTACTCCGCGCATATCGCTTTCGGCCGTGGACCAAAATTTTGAAGCGGCCGGCGTGGAATTAGTTCCGATTCCCGTTATTCACGGCCAGGCCGAAACATACGGATATCGTTTTTTTAACGCGGCTTATATTCCCGACGTTAAAGAAATACCCGCCGAAAGCCTAAAAAAACTCGAAGGCCTTGAAGTTTTAATCATAGACGCCCTTCGGGCGCGGCCGCATTCCACCCATCTCTGCCTGAATGAATCGGTTGAAATAGTAAAAGCGCTGAAACCCGCAAAAGCATATTTTACGCATATAGATCATGAAATAATGCATGAGCGTGAATCCGAATCGCTCGCTAAATTGGGCCTTAATATAGAAATAGCGTATGACGGCCTTGAAATCTGGCTGTGAACCGGCCGGTTAAAATCTTAAAATAGTAAAAAAGTTTTTTTTGATAAGGTGACTGGAGATGCCGAAAGCCCATCCCTTATAAGAATAAGATAAAAATAAAAAAACCACCGATAAACGGTGGTTTTTTTTATTGATTTGTTTGATTTCATATAGGTGCTTTGAACATCTAAATATGAGCCGTTCAAGTGAATTTTGCCGTCTTGAAGTATTTGGTATGAAGCTTTTAGGAATTTCGCCCGTCTCCGGGGAAAACCTCACTTATATGCAGTTACTCAGGCTTTCAGAGTTCTTCTTACGTTCGACTAGGGCTTTATTGGTTTAACCCTCCCCGATACGCCGTTTTAGGCCCTTCGGTATTCGCTGAACGCACCAATTAAAACATTTAGTAAAAAATGTTTAACTATCACTCTCTTAGCATTTCGCCTGCTTTTAAGTAATCAAGCACAAACCGCAAACGCGTATTCTCATAAATGAAAATCCCTTTAACTTCCTCCGCCGCCATAGGAGCAAAAAAATCACTAATGATCTTTTTACCGGCCTATATGCGCCGGCAGTAGAAAACTTTATTGAACAGAGTTAACTATTCCGTTTTCTCGCCCGCATTTTCTTCGCGGGAACGTTTGCTTCCTTCTTCACGGTTTTTCGCTCTTCCATGTAATAAAAAGTTTCGAGTAGTTCCGCGCTTTGCCTAGGCGCGGCCTTCCGTTTTCAGGTTTTCTAAACCTCTTAACGGTTTTCGCACCCCGAAAAATCTTGCGCAGTGTTTCATGCGCTGCATGCATGAGCTTTACTTTCATGGCTTTTATCGTTCGCGAGAGCCTTGAAGCCTTTCGGGTTCAGCTGCCATCTTAAACTTCAGATCCAAACGAGTCTTACGCCGGTGACCGGTGAAATTTCGTCGAACTGTTTTTCATGGCTTTTATCACTCGCGTCCGCTTCGCGCAATAGCGATATGATTAACCGCTTATTAACGCGCCGTGCCATCTTAGTAGTTTCACCTTTTAGGGCTCTCCCCTCCGCGAAGCTGTTTGGCCTTCGCCTACGATGCTCTTTCGCACTTCAAAAGATAAGCGTACAACTCGGCTCGCGCCGGATTTTCCTTACTTATAATTCTGTGCCTTAAAGCTTTTCATCCGCGGAATCAGTTTTCCTCCGCAAGCGAAGGTCACTGGCCCTTTTAGGTTTTTTGTCCTTACGTCAACCTGCCGTGAAGCAGATTACTGTCGGAGCTATTCACTTGTCAAACTGAACACTATTAAATGTTCAAAGCTTTGTAATGATAACACATTATTTTTAATATGTCAATAACTATTTAAAATTATTTTTCCGTTTTTTTCATTTTATATTTAAGGTATTGTTATAATGTGTAATTCAGGTAATTTTAAAAATATAAACGGCCGAAATGTTTATCTGAAGAATAAGGTTAAGCTAATTTTAACCGGCAATTACAGTCTGGCGCGAAATATTAAATTGACAAATCGTCTATTTTATGATATAATATTTCAAAAATAAAAACTTATTATTATATTTTTATGATTATTGTAATAAGAAAAGCCGGCGTACTTTTAACCCTTTCAATCAGGGCGTCTGTCAGGTTTTTTTGCCTGCGGACATTATATTAATTCGGGCAATACGAGGAGTGAAATTGATGGAAACTACAGGTAACGGAACAAACAACAAAAAAAATGAAGCGCACAACGATTTAACGATGGACCAGGTAATAGCGTCTATGGACGCGGCTGCGGCTGCGGACGGCAAAGGCGCCGCGATATCCCGCGGCAACGTCGTAAGCGGCACAGTGATAAAAGTTACCAGCGACACCGTATATGTGAACGTCGGCCATAAATCAGAAGGTCTTATAGCCATTGAAGAATTTACGGATGCCGGAGAGCAGCCTGAAGTGGGCTCGAAAGTATCGGTAATGGTTTTAAAGCCCGAAGACAAAAACGGCGATCTCATACTCAGCAAGAAACGCGCTGACGCAAAATTTGCCTGGGACGATATAATGAACAACCAGGCCGCGGACAAGCCCATAAAAGCTAAAGTTATCAAAGCCACAAAAGGCGGCTACGAAGCTTACTACAAAGGCGTCCGTTGTTTCGTTCCGAGCTCGCAGCTCCTCGACAGAAAAGACAGCAAGCCCTCGGACTACATCGGCAATTCCTACGATTTCAAAATACTCGAAGTCAATAAAAAACGCAACAATATAATTCTTTCGCGCAAGGCCCTCGTAGAAGCCGAAGAAAATATAAAGCTCGATAAAATATTTTCGACCCTTCAAGAAGGCAGCACCGTTACAGGTACGGTTAAAAGCTTCACCGAATACGGCGCGTTTATCGATATCGGCGGCATCGACGGCCTTCTGCATATCACCGATATGTCGTACGGCCACGTTTCAAATCCCGCGGACGTCGTTTCATCGATCGGAAGCCAGATAACCTGCAAAGTTTTAAAACTCGACCGCAAGACCAAAAAGATAAGCCTCGGCCTGAAACAGCTTTCAAAGAACCCGTGGGAAGAAGTCGGCGACAAATATAAAGTCGGCGAAATCTACGAATGCACGGTAAAAAATATAGCCGATTACGGCGTATTCGCTACATTAGAACCCGGCGTAGACGGTCTTATCCACGTTTCAGACCTGTCGTGGTCCGGCAGAACCAGGCCTAACGATTTCAAATCGGGCCAGAAGATAAAAGCTAAAGTAATAGATGTCAACCTTGAAATCAAAAAGATAAAGCTCGGCATCAAACAGGTTACGAAAGATCCCTGGGAAAAAGTCACAGAAACTTATCCTGAAAACACTATTACCAACGGTAAAATCAAATCCATTCTCAACTACGGCGTATTTGTTGAGCTGGAAGACGGCATAGAAGGCTTTATCCACATATCCAACATATCGTGGACCAAGAAAATCAACCATCCGTCGGAGCTTTTAAAAGTCGGCGACAGCATCGAAGTTAAAGTTTTAAAGCTCGACCTTGAAACTAAAAAAATCAATCTGGGCATCAAGCAGACGCATGTAGATCCGTGGACCATGGTTGAATCAAAGTTCAAAGTAGATCAGATAGTCGAAGGAAAAGTCACCAACGTTAAAAAATTCGGAGCTTTTGTAGAGCTCGAAGAAGGCATTGAAGGCCTTATCCATATTTCAGACCTTTCCTGGACGAAACGTCTCAACCACGCTAACGAAATGCTTAAAACCGGCGATCCGGTCAAAGTTAAAATAATCGAAATCAATCCCGTTGAAAAGAAAATAGCTTTAAGCTACAAGCATTTAACTAAAGACCCGTGGAGCGATATCGAAACCCGTTTCCCGATAGGAGCTACGGTTGAAGGTAAAATTACGCATTTCGCTTCGTTCGGCGCATTCGTCGAAGTTGAAGAAGGCGTAGAAGGCCTGCTGCACACTTCAGATCTCGCATGGAATAAAAAATATTCCGATCCTTCCGAAGTGTTAAAAGAAGGCGAAACCGTAAAAGTTCTCGTGCTTAACATAGACAAAGACAACAGAAAGATGAGCCTCGGCGTAAAGCAGCTCGCTCAGGATCCTCTTATCGCCTACAAAGAAAAAATGGACAGCGGCGAAATGCTTGACGGAAAAGTAAAAAGCATTCAGGAATACGGCGCTTTCATTGAATTCGACGACGGCATAGAAGGCCTCATTCACATATCCCAGCTCGCCGACGAGCGCGTGGACAAGGTCGAAAACGTTGTAAAAGCTGGTCAGCAGGTTAAAGTGAAAGTTATAGAAGTTAATATGAACGAACGCAAGATCAAGCTTTCGATGCGTACCAACGCCGTGGCTTCCTCTTCGTCTTCGTCGCCGGCTTCGAGCCACCATTCGTCATCTTCATCAAAAGATAAAGATCTCGTCAATAAAATAAATAAAGAAAACGACAACGACGGAGACGACGACACTCCGGAATGGAAAGAAAAACTCGGCTCGCTCAATCAGAAATAACCCTTGAATAAATCGGAAAGGCAGGTTTAAAACCTGCCTTTTCCGTATAAATATCGGTTGAACTAACGGATTGATAAATTAAAATTATAGTTAAATAGAGTTTGAAGTATAACCTGTAAGTTAATCAATTTACAATGCAGTATGTAGAATAACGATTTACTAAAGAACTTTTTGATCTTAAAAAAGAATCGATCAAACAGTATTTTCGGAGGATTTAAAATGGCAATTAAAGTCGGCATCAACGGTTTCGGACGCATCGGAAGAAATTTTTTCCGCTCATGCATCGCAGATAAAAACATCGATATAGTAGCGGTCAACGATCTTACCGATCCTAAAACGCTCGCTCACCTTTTAAAATACGATTCGATCCTCGGCATATTCGCGGCCGACGTTTCGCACACGGAAGATTCGATCGTAGTAAACGGAAAAACCATAAAAGTATTGAAAGTAAAAGAACCCAAAGAGCTTCCCTGGGGAACGCTCGGCGTTGAATATGTAGTTGAATCTACCGGTTTATTCACCGACAAAGAAAAAGCGAAAGCCCACATCGAAGCCGGCGCGAAAAAAGTCATCATTTCGGCTCCCGCTAAAAACGAAGACATAACGATAGTTATGGGCGTTAACCACGATAAATACGATCCCAAAAACCATCACGTCGTTTCGAACGCTTCCTGCACGACCAACTGTCTGGCTCCCGTGGTAAAGGTTCTTATAGATAACTTCGGCATCGAAAACGGTCTTATGACGACCATTCACTCATACACCAACGATCAGCCCATACTCGATCTTCCCCACAAAAAAGGCGATCTGCGCAGAGCAAGAGCGGCCGGCATGTCGATGGTTCCCACCACGACCGGCGCGGCTAAAGCCATATCGCTGGTTATCCCCGAAATGAAGGGCAAACTCGACGGTTTCGCCATGAGAGTTCCCACGCCTAATGTTTCGGTAGTAGATTTAGTATGCAATCTTAAAAAAGAAGCCACCAAAAAATCGATAAACGAAGCTATGAAAAAGGCCGCTAACGGCGAACTTAAAGGCGTTCTTGCATACGAAGACAAAGAGCTCGTTTCCAAAGATTACTACATGAACGAAAACTCATCTATTTTCGACGCCACGCTGACATATGTCACCGGCGAAAAGAAAATGGAAGGCGACAAGGAAGTCACCGTGGGCAAGTGCGTAAAAATACTCGCTTGGTACGACAACGAATGGGGTTATTCCTGCCGCGTGCGTGACCTTATAAAGTTCATGGACACCAAAAAATAGCATAAATTAAAGGTTTATAAAAGCAGAGGCGCGAACGCCCTCTGCTTTTCTTCTTTAATAAAAAATAAAACTATCGTAAGGTTTGGATAATAAATAAAATAAAACAGGAACCGGATAAAAGTTTTTAGTCATAAATTTATCTTCAACGATCGACTATTTTACTAAATAAAAGCGAGGTATAAAGTAATGAATAAATTCACGGTTAGAGACATCGATTTTAACGGTGCAAGAGCTCTTGTCAGAGTCGATTTCAACGTGCCCATAAAAAACGGAAAAATAACCGACGACACCAGAATACGCGCCACTTTGCCCACCATTAAAAATCTGCTCGAATCTCGCGCCCGCGTAATTTTAATGTCGCATCTTGGAAAAGCGAAAGGCTCTCCCGATCCGCAGTTTTCACTGAAACCCGCAGCCGAGCGTCTGGGCGAGCTTCTTCCCGGAGTAACCGTTAAATTCGCTCCCGACTGCATAGGCGACGAAGTCAAAAAAATGGTGGATTCTCTTAACGCCGGAGAGATATTGCTGCTCGAAAATTTAAGATTCCACAAAGGCGAAGAGGGCAACGACCCTGAATTCGCAAAAAAACTCGCCGCATGGGGCGATATATACGTCAATGACGCATTCGGAACGGCTCACCGCGCGCACGCTTCCACGGAAGGCGTTACGAAATTCCTGAGCCCCGCCATAGCGGGCTTTTTAATGGAAAAGGAAATCGCCATAATAGGCAAGGCGCTTTCGAATCCGGAAAGGCCTTTTTATGCTTTAATCGGCGGCGCAAAGGTTTCGTCGAAGATCGAAGTCCTCGAAAATCTCTTAAAAATAGTAGACAAGCTTATCATCGGCGGCGGCATGGCGTTCACGTTCCTTAAGGCGCAGGGCGTAGCCGTCGGCAAATCCCTTGTGGAAGACGACAAGCTCGAAGTGGCGAAGGAAATTCTCAAAAAGGCGAAAGAATTGAAAAAAGAGATAGTCCTTCCTACCGACGCGGTTATAGCGGCTGAAATGAAGGAAGAGTCCCCTGAAAAGATAGTCGATATCAATTCGATACCGGCCGACATGGCGGGTTACGATATAGGCCCGAAATCCATAGAGCATTTCATGAGCGTTTTGAAGGACGCTAAAACTATCATATGGAACGGCCCCATGGGCGTATTCGAAGTCAATAAATTCGCCAAAGGCACTTTCGACGTAGCGAAACTTCTGGCCGGAATGAAAGCCACGACGATAGTCGGCGGCGGCGATTCCGTTGCGGCAGTTGAAAAAGCCGGCGTAGCCGACAAAATGACGCACGTATCGACGGGCGGCGGCGCTTCGCTTGAATTTATGGAAGGTAAGATACTTCCCGGCGTAGCGGCTCTCACCGAAAGATCTTCGTGCGGTTCCTGCTCCTGCTCGGGCTCGTGCCATTAATTTGGATTACAGAGTTCTCTTTTATTATTTTTTTAATTAATCAATGAAAGGTGATAAACATATATGCGCAAAAGAATGCCAATATTTGCGGCCAACTGGAAGATGTATAAAACTTTCGGCGAAACGGCTAAGTTCATAGACGAATTCAAAACCAATTTCAAGGCTTTCGATAAAAACAAAGTCGAAGCAGTTATATGCCCGCCTTACACGTCTTTGTTCAAAGCGGCCGAAAAACTTGCCGGAAGTGGTTTTTCGCTGGGCGCGCAGAACATGAACTTTGAAAAAGAAGGCGCGTTCACCGGTGAAATAGCTCCCGCGATGCTTCTGGAATTCGGCGTTAAATACGTTATAATAGGCCACTCTGAAAGGCGCGCCTATTACAACGAAACGGACGAGTCGGTCAATAAAAAGCTTAAATTCGTGCTCGCTAACAATATGACTCCGATTTTATGCGTGGGTGAAACTATCGAAGAGCGCGAAGCCGGTAAAACCGAATCGAAGATACTCGGCCAGTTAAAAGCCGATTTCGCCGGCATCGTCGAAGCCGACGCCGAAAAAATAGTAATAGCTTACGAACCCATATGGGCCATAGGCACCGGAAAGAACGCAACTTCAAAAGACGCCGTGGACGTGGTTAATTTTGTCAGGAAAACCATGTCGGAAATATATTCGAAGCCGCTTTCGGAAAAAATTCGCGTGCAATACGGCGGATCGGTTAAACCCGAAAACATAGCCGAATATATGAAAGACGAAACCATCGACGGCGCGCTTGTAGGCGGCGCATCGCTCGATGCGGCTAAATTCATAAAAATATGCGAATCGGTTTTATAAGTTTGATTAAAGCCGGTATAGGGCATGAATGATCTATAAAAAGACGCGCGGCATTGAAAAACCGCGCGTTTTTAATTGCGTTAAATTTATTTTTATGTTTTTGCGAGGGCTACCATTTAAGGATCATTATGATTCCGGCTATGATAATGGTCATGGCGGCAATTTTTGCGGGATTGAACTTTTCGCCGAAAAATTTCCATGCTATGAAGGCCACCAGCAGGGTATATGTTGAAGTCAGCGGTTCGATTATACTGATCTGCCCATGCTGCATGGAATATACGAAACATATCCCGCCGGAATTCAATAAAAAAGTGCCTATGATAGAGTATTTTGAAATCAGCTTTTTAAAATCGAATTTTTTTCTTTCGAAGCAAAGCTTTAGAATCAATCCCAGTATAATTTGCGAGGACCAGAAATAAACCAGGTGAGTGGACGGCCCTTTATTTATGACTACCGGCATGGTAACCGCGTCGGCCACTCCGATGCATGCGGCAGCGGAAATCACTATAAATCCTAAAATAATTTTTTTAAGTTTGCCGCCGTCTTTTTTATTTTTTTCGGATTCATCTCCGAGCGGTTCGACGTAATTTATGGAGATTATGGTTCCGCCGGTTATTATAAAAAAAACGGCTATCCATTGTCTTAAAATTAATTTTTCGCCGAGTATCATGACCGCGAATAAAACGGTATATAAAGGAAAAGTGTTTAAAAGTGAGCTTACCGCGCCTAAATCGCCTATATTGAGGGCGTAATAGTAAGTAATATAGCAGAGCGCGATCCAGGAGCAGACAGGGAAAAACGTCCAGAAGTCTGTAAAATCGGGCGGGTTAAAATAAAAAAACGGCGTTCCCGCTATCAGTCCGCAGGCGCCGTTAATTATGGCGGAGCTTACCGGCGTGGAATCAACCAGTCCAGCCTTTAAAACGGACTGGCCTGCCGCCCATAAAATGATGATTACGGCTATCAGAATGTAAAACAATATTTCCTCCATGACCGCGAAGTATAAACTAAAAATTTACAACGGGATTTTAACAGAATATTGAGGATAAGTCAATGCCGGTTAAAAAGACGACTAAGAGATCGAGCATAAGAGTTTTTCTTTACATAGCGGCTATGTTTATGATAAAATTAAAAGATTGAAAAGTTAAAAATATATCGTTCTTTATAGAAAAGCTACAAGATTTTAAACAGGTTTCCTTGCATTTTAAGCTGGTAGTTTGGGGCATGGTGCCAGACAAAATTTTTCGGGGACTCGTTAGGGCGTCTGTGCACTGAACCTCTAGCCCGATAGACATGGGATGCAGTCCTTAAAATTTTATGCGGCTACTGTTTCAACTTAAGCATGACCTTTTGCATTTTAAGCTGGTAGTTTGGGGCATGGCGCCAGACAAAATTTTTCGGGGACTCGTTCGAAAATCCCTCCGGGATTTTCGCCGCTCGTGCTCAGCGCCTCTCGCCCATCCATGGGCTCCGGCGCTTCCGCAACGCCCCTCAAAATTTTTGTCTGGCCCCTGCTATTCGCTAAAAGCAATTTAAACAATGTGTTTTAACCTGAAAGTATTATTATAGGCTGATTAACCAAAGTTTCGACTATAAAACTTGGTGTTGACTTACCAGCCAGCCATTATTGCAGCGCAGACGCGCGCGTGCGCGCGTCTGCAAAAAGAAAAGCAGAAATAAGAAAATGCAAAAAAGCAGAAAGTAATTTATAACTACATAAGAAAAGGGTAAAATTGAATTAAAGTTCCGGCGGAAAGACCGGCAATCCGCAAAAATAAAGCGTCAGGCGGATCAGGGGTTGAAGGGATTTTAAGGGAAGGGAGGGGCCTTAGGCACATAAGCGCTAACTTAAGCAAAATATTTATTGCGTTGTAAGTTCCTTTTTCGCAATGGTTCTGACATGCTTTTGGAAATATTTCCCCAATTGTTTAAACATTCTTTTAGACTTAAGCTCGGATTTAT
>JAKPTH010000639.1 GCA_029571125.1 bacterium | reverse complement strand
GTGCGCATTTTGGAATCGGAAACGCTTCTCTTATGCTGGAGCATGCTCAGGGCAAACCTATCGTGGCCGTGGCGCCCATTTTTCAACACTGCCCAAAAGTCCTGCTGGCTTTAAAAAAGTCGGCTTCCAGGCCTTCCGAGCTTATCGGCAAAAAGCTTATGGTAGAGCCGCAATCGGCTGAAATAATTACCTTTCTTCAAAGCCATGGAGTTTCGTTATCCAAATGTATTTTATACCCGCACGCTTATTCGCCCGAACCTCTAATCAAGGGCGAGGTCGACGCGCTGACCGCGTATCTTACCGACGAGCCTTTCCTGCTGCAAAAAGCCGGAGTCGAGTATCATATTTTTTCACCCATTGACGCCGGCGTCGATTTTTACGGCGACACTTTATTTACCAGCAAAAATTTAGTCGAAAAAGATCCGGAGCTTGTCGAAAAATTCAGGCATGCCTCTATAGAAGGCTGGATTTACGCTTCCAACAACGCGGATGAAATGATCGACGTCATATATAACAAATACAGCAAGCGCCATAGCATTGAACATCTTAAGTTCGAAGCCGATCAGACCAAGAAATTCATAATTCCCGAAGTCATTCAGATCGGCTATTCAAAACCGGAAAGATGGAGCCAGATAGCGCAGATTTATAAAAATCAAAAACTGCTCGACGAAGATTACTCGCTTGCCGGTTTCTTATATGAAGACGTTACGCAGGTAAAGGTGGTTTATCATATCTGGCCGGTTATCCTGATATCTTTAATAGCTATTTTTATTACATGGCTCGCTTCTTTTTATTACAAACTGAATTTGAAGCTTAAAGCCGAAATAGCCCAGAGGCGTCAGAGCGAGGAAAACCTCGCCAGAAGCGAAGAACGGTACCGCAACCTGGTTGAAAACACCCCGCTGCCCATCGCCATAACCCTTCTCGAAACCCGTGAAGTGAGGCTGGTTAATAACGTTTTTGAAAACAAGCTGCGCATAAAAAAAGAATTCATCATCGGCAAGCAGGGCGGACTTTTTTATGAAAAGCCTTCTGCGCGCGATGAAATTTTCGATCTCGTCAAAAATTTCGGCTATTTGAAGGATCATATCGTCAGTTTTAAAGATTGCGAAGGCCGAAGAATAACCTTCAGCATGTCCGCAAGTATTATCGAATACGAGGGAATGCCGGCGGTATTTTTCATACTTAACGACATCAGCGAAAAAATTAAGCGCGAAGAGGAATTCAATAAGCTAAGTTCGACGAAAGACAGATTTTTAAAGATAATAGCGTCGGATTTGCGCTCGTCGGTGAGCACTTTTCAATCCATACTCGATTATCTGATCAAAAACTTCAATTTTTTGAAAGAACCTGAAAAGACAGATTTTTTATATAGCCTCAAAAATTGCGCCGATTCCACTTATTCTTTGCTCATAAATCTTCTCGAATGGACTTCCAACGCTACGGGCGATTTAAAGCCTTCGGCTTCAAATATGTCGGTATATCAGGCGATAAAAGAAGCCCTGGAATTTTTCGGCGAAAGGGCATCCCTGAAACAGATTGCGCTGGAATCTTCCATAGAAGAATCTTTGAAAGTTTACTGCGATGAAAATATGTTTAAAACGGCCCTCAGAAATGTCGTATCCAATGCGGTTAAATTCACGTTACCCGGCGGCAGGATTAAAATTAGCGCGGAGCCGCTTACCGGGCGAGGGAGCGTAAAAATAACGATCGCCGACTCAGGCATAGGCATCAAGCGCGACAGGATAGACAAGCTTTTCAATATAGACACTACTTTTTCTACCGAAGGCACCGAAGGCGAACGCGGAAGCGGCATAGGCCTCGTTCTAAGCCATGAATTCATAAAAAAAAATAACGGCGAATTGATTATAGACAGCGATATAGGCTCCGGAGCAAGGGTTTCGATTATACTTCCGGCGTCAGAAGACGGAAGACCTGCTTGAATTATGAGAAAGGCTTTAAATGCTCGATAAAAGTAAAGTTTTAAAAAAACTATATTATGGATTGCCGGCCTTTTTAATGCTATTTATACTGGCCGCCGGATTTTTAAATTTCACCCGCCCGGCGTTATCCAGAGAGGCCGAAGCCCACTTCGACATTGCCAACGCGCGCGAACGTCAGGACAGGCTTATAAACGAAGCCGTCGAAAGGTACAAGGCCAGGGAAAGTGCCGGTAAAGGCACTTCTAAAATGGATTACGACGATCTGATCAAAGAAATAAACGATATAAGAAGCGAATTCGAAGGCGCCAATACCCGCCGCAACGATAAGCTTAACTCGCTGCTTGCCGGTTCTAATGCCGATAACAGCGGCAGCGCGCCTAAAACTATCAACAGCGACTGCGACGTTACCCTTCAAACCAGCGATCCTGCCGCGCTCGCGGAAATAAAAAATAAGGCCCGGGGTTATACCGTCACTCAGCCTCATAAATATAAAATTTATATAAAAGAACTCGATACCACCGTATGGGTGCAGCCGCCCGACGTAAACGATAAGGCCGCTTTTGAAGAATATGTCAAAACGATGGCAAACGACGCGGACGCTTTTCCTACGGCCGGCGGCCTCGAATCCACTTCGCGGCCCAAAGCCGGAGCCGAAGGAAAGTTCGGCGTGGCAGACCCCGAGGGAGCGGTTTTATCCAACGTTCATAAGGCCGGCCATGCTTTAAATCCCGGCCCTGGCGGCGCGGCCGACCTTCATACGGCGGCGAAAAGCCTTTCTAAGGCGGCCGAGATAACGGGGATTAAAGATAACATTAAAGACCTTAAGACGCAGCTGGATGAGGCCGGAAAAAAAGGCGATACGCAAGCCGTCAAAGAGATCGAAAAGAAAATCAGACAGGCCGAAAGCTCAAAATTCTGGAAAAAAGTCGACGATCTGAGAAATCATAAAACTCCGGTTGAAGCTGGTATCGTCAACCCGCGCGACCCGCCTTCAAAACAAAAAAAAGATATGGAAAAATTCGTCGGAGAGATGAACGAAAAGCTTAAAGAAGCTCATTTCGAAGGCGCCCGTCAGGGCCGCGAAAAGATGGGCGAACTCGAAAAACAATTAAACGAGGCAAAAAAAAGCGGCGACGCTGAAAAAGCAAAAAAAATCCAGGCCGATATCGAAGCCGCTAAAACTTCGAATAAAATTTGCAAAGACAGCATCGCGAAAAAAAATCCCGAATTAAAAGACCACATTGAAAAAGTCGATGAAGAACTCGATAACCTTGACAAAAAGAAAAAAGATACCAAACCTGAAGATGGCAAGACAAAGCCTGATGGAGATAAAACTAAACCCGAAGACGGCAAGACAAAGCCTGATGGAGATAAAACGCCCCCGGACGGAAAAACACCTCCGGGCGGAGATAAGCCGCCGGACGGAGGCGACGGCACCAGGCCCGACGCCGATCCGGACAGGCCGCCCGACAGCGGTTCAGGCGGTAAAAAGCCCGACGGCGACGGAAAAACTAAAACCGGCGATGCCGATTCGCCTGATGTAAAATCAAAACCCGACGGCGCCGACGCGCCGCCCAAAACTTCAGCCGACGGACCGGACGGCAAAGCGGAACCGGGTTATAAACCCGACGCGCCGACGAAGCCGGTCGTCAAAGGCGAACCGCCTCCCAAAGGCGCTTTCGGCCCCAACGTCGAGCCGAAACCCAAAACCGGAAATTTCGGCGATAAAATTAAAGACGGTACCATGGTTATCCTGAGCGGCCTTCAGGGCGGAGGCGATTTTTCAAAGATCATCAAAGACGAAATGCATAAAGCCATCAAAGAAGGCCGCGATCCCGATATGGTCAAAGTTATGATTTTAACCACCTGGGAAATCGGTAAAGGCGAATTGATAGGCGCAACGGTCGGCTGGGCCGGAGGCTTCGCCGGTTCTTATATAGCGGGAGCGGCTGGCGCCGCATGGGGTGGCCCCATCGCCATAGGCGTTTTCGTCGGCGGCATGGTTATTTATGAAGTCGGAAAAAACGGCCTTGTGGACGGCCTTGGAAATATTACGGGCCTCAGGCCTATTGCGGATCTTATATACACCGACTGGGAACATGAATTCCTGACGGAAGAGCAATTCAAGCATTTGAGAAAGCTCGCAGAAGAGCGCGCCAAAAAACAACTGCAGGAAATAAGGAATTTAAAAAAACAGCTTAAAAATGCCGCCGATCCTAAAAAAATAGACGAGTATAAAAAACTTATTGAAAAAACATATAAAAATTATCAAAACTATATTAAAATGGGCGGTTCGCCTGATGATCCCGTCGCCAGGGCGCTTCGTGACGCCATTGAGAAAGCCGGCGATTTAAACAGCATCCCGCAGGACATCAAGCACGGCGATCCGACTTTTATTCAGGCCGACAGAGAAGACGAGGAAGAATAATGAGCAAAGCCGGTATTTTTTTATTGAAAATATTGCCGTGCATTTCATCGGGCGGCGGCGTATGGCCGAAAAACTCCTCCGGCAAAGCCCGGATCGGAATATACGTTTTTTTTATCGTCGCTTTTGCTTTGATTATAACGGCCGCCGATTATTTCTACTACGCCAACTACGAAAAATATTTCAGAAAAGAACTCGAAAATACTCTTTCGGCCATAGCCGAACTGAAATCAAGCCAGATATCCCTCTGGCGCAAGGAAAGAAAAGGAGACGCAGAGGCGGTCTTCAGCAATCCCGTTTTGAAATCCGAAATTAAAAATTATATTCAGGACCCGGCAAATTCTAAAATTAATGAAGCGTTTCAAAGATATTTAATAAAATACAAAGAATATTACGGATATGAGCGCGTCTGCTTTATCGATAAAAACGGCGTTGAAAGAATCACTACCGGCGGGAAATTTCCTGTTTCTTCCAATATTTTAAACAACTTCCATGAAGCGCTGAAATTTAACGAAATTAAAATGATAGATTTTTATATCAACGAGTACGATCAGAAGCCTTATATAGCGCTGATAGTTCCGCTTTTTGACGAAGGCCATTCGGCTGAGCCTTTCGGCGCCATGATTTTAAATGTCGATCCTTATAACGTACTCTATCCTTTTATTGAAAAATGGCCTTCGCCGACGAAGTCGGCTGAAACTATACTGGTACGGCGTGAAGGCGATTACGTTGTTTTTTTGAACGAGCTTAAATTTCAAAAAAATACTGCGCTTAAATTAAAATTTCCGCTTTCAAAACGTGAAATACCCGCCGTCAAAGCGGTCCTCGGTCAAACCGGCGTAAGCGAAGGCATCGATTACCGCGGCGTAAGCGTTATCGCCGATACGCGGCCCATAAACGATTCTCCATGGTTTTTAGTCACGCGCATAGACAGAGAAGAAGTATACGGCCCATTAAGAGAAAGACTCATAATAATGGTCTTTTTAACGGTTTTTATACTTTTGGGCGCCGGGCTCTGGATTAATCTCTCGTGGAGCAGAAGAAACGCGCGATTCTATATGCAGCAGCTCGAAAGCGAACGCGAAAAAGCCTGGCTGCAGGATATCATCGAAAAAAGCCTCAACGAGATATTCG
>JAKPTH010000600.1 GCA_029571125.1 bacterium | reverse complement strand
GGCCAGGTTAAGGCAAATATCGTCAACGCAAACGCATCCAACTTCATAAGCGATTTTTATGGCGTAAAACTCGCTCTTACCAATCTCGACGCCTCGGAAGCCGCAAAAAAAATACCGGATACGGTCGCGCCTTCCGCCTCTAAAATAAACGTCGCCAATCTGTATTACAGCCATGCGACCGGCAAAGTAGCCCTTAAAAACGCCGCTATCGATTGCGGAGAACTCGCGGAACTGCAAGTTTACTTTGGAACAGATCCGACTCCGGCTACCAACAAGTCTTTCGGCACGGCGGCTTCATCGCAGCACGCCGTTAAGGCCGACTTAATAAGCGGCGTCGCGGGTGCCGCTTCCGGCGTTTACTACAGGCTGGTCGACAGCATCGCAGGTACGCCCACAAATAAATCCGACTGGGTTTCCGACGGCGGCATTCCGGAATCTCCCGACGCAGGAACGGCTGACTCTCCAAATTTAGCATGGTCCGACGCCACTAGCCAATTCACCGTAAACGGAATATCGGTCGGCGCCTCTAATTCGGTAATGAGAATTTATAGAAAAGCAGGGGCGGCATACACTTATCTCGGCCGCGCGGTCGTCAACGAAACTAATACCGACAAAAAGGGCGCCTATGACGCAGGAACGCACTGGGCCAAGCAGGACGGCGACCTTCCTGTAAAAGTTTACAGTCTTCCCACCGACGTTGCGGCTTACACGCTGTTTAACGATAACGGCAACGAATCGGCATATGCCGTAGACCCCGTCGCCGACGCGGTTACCGCCCCTCTTGCAGCAAATTTATTCGTCAACGCCCAGGAAAAAACCATCAATTGCCTTACCGGGCTTAACGGCTCCGCAAACACCGGCCTCAGACTTTGTCTTAAAGTAACCCGAGGCACAAATACGGCCATATACAAGGCTAAAACCCTTTTTGCCGACAACAACGGCAAAATTCTGACTTTCATAACCGACTTCGACCGCACTTCAACCACGTCGCTGGACGATTTCCCGATGGTCGGCGACGCAATATCTTATGCGCTCGAATCCGCTACCGGAAAAATATCAGACTACACGGCCGACGGAACCATCCCCGCCGGTCCGCTGGTAACTTCAAAATTCATTTACGACGCAAGCGTCAATAAAATAACTTATCCGGCTTCAATCAATGGCGCGGTAAATACGTCCTACAAACTTTTCGTCGAAGCTTCAAAAGGAATGGATAAGGTGCTTTTCGACGCAAAAGCGGTTTTCGCCGACAACAATTCCGGCGATATGGTTCTCGATGCCACAAAATTCAATAAAATAGCTATTCCGGCACTTAACGAAGCCAACGTTTACTCGTCCAGGTTAAAAGACGGCGTCGCCATGAAATACTCTTTAATCGACGCCAACGGCAACATTTCGGCATCGGCTTCAGGCGGAACGGTGCCTGCCGCGCCGGATGCGACAAAACTTTCGTATTCACTGGCGTTGAATTCTTTTACTACGCTTCCGGGAGTAACCGCAAATACAAATACTGGCGTCGTGCTGAAGTGCTATCTCGCAACCGACGCAAACGGGACCGGCCTTACATCTAAAGGCTCTAAAACAGGCATTAACTTTAGCGGCACCGGAACGACTTTCAGCGCCACCGCTACGATTCCGGCGAACAACTACGTTCTTTACACTCTTACCGACGAATACGGCAACACTTCCGCCTACACATCCGACGATATAGTTCCCGACATACCCGCAGTAACCAGCCTTGCATACTCGGCGATAAACGGCGAAGTTAAAACGTCCGGAAATGTCGCTACAAACGAAGATACGAACTGCGTGCTTAAATGCTACCAGGCCGACGACACCCTCGGCGCATCGAACCGCATAGAAAAAGGCTCTAAATCCGGAGTCAATTTTAAAAACGACACGGTAACATTTACGGCTGCAACCGGCGGAATAATTTCCGCCGATAAGTATGTAATATATGCTTTCACCAACCAGTACGGCAATACTTCGGCGTTCGTACACGACGGAAAGGTTCCTTTCGCTCCCGATTCTTCAGCGCTTGCGGACCTGGCGATACGCGCGGGCTCCGAAACAGGCAAATACGAAGTGCAGGGCGACGTGACGCCGCCGAGCAATTTAACGGCTTCGATGACGGTGCTTATGACGCTCGATAACGCCACCACCCCGCCCGCCGAATGCGGCACGACCGACGGATCGAGCGTATATACAAAAGTGTCGAATTTAGGCAACGTCAGCGCTCTGGCTCTTTCGATGACGCCAAAATACGCCTATAAAAATTCGAACGGCAATATCGGCGCAATTTCAGCTGCCGACGGCGCGCTGCAATCATTGAGCGCCGTATCGCTCGAACCGATGGGCGGCGTCATTACATTTACGTTCACGGCGGCAGTAAACGGCAATCCAGCTCAAGCCGACCTGGATACCGGCAAGTCAGGCGTAATCTCTCTTGCTTCAAATCAAAACGGCACCGCCGCCAGCGCCACGGCATCTCACGTAACCGATAACTGGGAAATAACCGGCGACGCAAACTCGCCGACTCGCACCTTCACCATTAAACCCAGCGCAAAAAGAGAACAAAATATCATCGGCGGCGGACAAATTTTACCCTTCGGCGACGGAACAACGTCCGGCGGTAAAATGTTCAACCTTGCTTCAAAAGGCACTGCTAATGTTTTTGACGCTGCAGGCGGCAATTTTTTAATTCCGGCTTCCGCGGACCGCAAAATATCTTTCAACGCCACAAACGACGTATCACCCGCACTCGGCGGAGTTAAAGGCGAAAAAAGCGCCGGCGTATTGGATTTGCTCGCAAACGGCTTAACTATAATAAGCACGGGTAAATTCGAGCTGGAATTTAATAAACCTGTTTTAGCCGCCGCCAGCACGCTTTACAATTCATCGACCACGGCGTGGGCCGCCTCTAACAAACCGGTCTTTAGCGGCACCACATTCCCGGCGGATAGCACGAAAAAAATGACGCTTACCAATTCCACGCCAGCTTCAACGACGGTCACCACCAACGATTCGCTTACCATAACTAAAACCGCCGTAAAAGACCTTACCGGCAAATCGCCGGATACCGATTATAAATTCACGGTCGTATCCGACATAACTCCGCCGAAATTCAATTCCATAGCGGTGCAAAGCGCTGCATACAATAATAACGTCGTCACGCTCACATTCTCCAAGAGCGTATGGTGGGGCGATACCACATTGCTTACCGACCCCGCGCACATATCCGCGGTAATAACCAAACTCGACAGCAGCACCGAAACAAGAACCATAAGCACTATAAATTCCCGCGCTAAAGGCGCCGCATCCATGACTTTAAATATAACCTTCGCGGGCGCCGCGATCACCGACGGCCAGAAAGTCAAGATTACAATTACGCCGGCCGGAGCTGCACTCATTAAAGATAACACGGCGCAGGAAAATCCTTTAGACACAACTCTTCTTTTCAAAGAAGTTGATTACGCGGCCGACACCACTCCTCCTACTTTCGACGGCTTGACCGTTCAAAAAGTGGCGTTAGACGGCAACGAGATCAAGCTTACTTTCAACGAACCTGTATGGTGGTCTTCCGGTCTGTCTGCCGGCGATATCACAGTGACGGTAGCGGGAGAAACAAGAACCCTTACGGCAATAGACGGAGGCGCATTAAATACGCCGAGGCTGAAAACATCTGCCTCCACGACGATAAATATAACCATAAACGGAGCAGCCATAACTAACAGCCAGGTGGTATTTGTATCGATAACGCTCGCGGGTTCGGCTAAAATAAAAGACAACTCACATTCAGAAAATGTAATGCAGGGTACTCAGAACAAGAGTATTACGGCATCTATAAGCGCATCGCCCAACCCGAGCCATTTCTTCGCCAATGCCAGGACTAAAACAGTTACCATTAAAGGCTCTACATCGAACGCTACCGTTAAAGTTTTTAAAGGCGCCGACACGACAGCCTCGGCAACCGTAATTCTAGGCTCGACGGGCGAAGGCTCGGCCAGCTTGAGCGAACTGCTTGCCGGAACTTCGATGTCGTATTCGTTAACCGAAGCCGGCAAAATCGAATCTCCAAGAATTTCCGACGGCATAATACCTTACGGCACGATAACAGGTATCAACGGCGGCGAATCTCTCGATTTAAGCATGCAGGCAAGCGGAGTTACCAATAAAGTAAAATCAAAAAGTTCCATGACTGGAACCAACTGCTACCTTATCGTTAACAATGCAAGCTACACCGGGTATGTGGCTTCAGCCAATTTAGTCGCCAACGCGTGGGTATCACCTAAAACCGACCGCGGCGGGGTTAACGACCTTCCGATAGACGCCGGAACAATTTCATACCAGTACGAAAACGCAGACGGCAACTCGAGCCCTGAA
>JAKPTH010000595.1 GCA_029571125.1 bacterium | reverse complement strand
TTCAGCGAAAAAGTGATATCCGGAATTACGGCCAACAAAGAACGATGCCGCGAATACATAGAAAAATCATGGTCGCTTTCATCGCTTTTCATAGAAAAATTAGGCTATGAGAAGCTCACGGAAGTCCTAAAAGAATCGTTTAAAACCGGTAAAAGCTACAAAGATATAATTCTTGAAAGCGGCCTTCTGGACGAAGAAACGATGAACCGTATAATCAAAAGCAATACCGAGATAAAAAACGGCGGTCAGGCATAAATCGGCCAAAATTAATATTAGCCAATATAAGAATTGACATATTGTCGCCCTATATTGTATAATTACGTCACGGTAATTATTCACGCATGCTTAAGTGATCATAAAGAAAATTAAAAGAACGATATAATAAAAAAATTAAAATAATATAATATTCGGAGGAAGAAAATGCCCTGCAAAGACAACAATGAAGAAAAAAAGAACTCTATGGATAGTTTTGAGGTTTTGCAAAAGACCAGAACTGTAGTGATCAGCGAAGAAGTCAGCCAGAAACTCGCGGCGCGCGTATGCAATCAACTGCTTTACCTTCAGGAATTATCGAACGACCCCATTAAAATACTTTTAAACACACAGGGCGGCCATGTAGAAGCCGGCGATACGATCCACGACATGATTAAATTCGTAAAACCCGAAATTATAATGATAGGCACCGGCTGGGTAGCCAGCGCCGGCATACTGATATATCTCGCCGCTAAAAAAGAAAACCGCTATTCGCTCAAAAATACCCGCTATCTCATTCATCAGCCGTCGGGCGGAGCTTACGGCCAGGCGACCGATATAAAGATCGAAGCCGAAGAAATAACTAAAATGAAAAAAAGGCTCAATAAAATAATCAGCGACGGCACGGGCCAGTCGTTAGATAAGGTAACTAAAGACTCCGACAGAAATTTCTGGCTCGGCGCGGAAGAAGCCATAGAATACGGCATAGTAAATAAAATAATCACATCGATTAAAGAAATAAAATAATCACAAAATAAAATTTAATCCAAATAAAAAAGCCGGCTGAAAAATAAATTCAGCCGGCCTTTTTATTGTTTTTTATACTAACAATATCTAAAATTTTTGCAGATTTTAAAATTATTCGGTCATATCCGACGCTTTATATTTAGCCTTGAACGCGGAGGTTTTTTCGGCGCCCAGAATGGCGTCGAGCGCTTCAGTGGCGGTTTTATAAGGAAGAACGCCCATGGCCTCCCTGGCTTTTATGAATTCGAGAACTTCGGCTTCGGTAATGCCCGCGGCCTCAAATTTATTCAAAAGCCAATTTTCAGGCTCAAAAAGAGATATGTTTATATTTTCGTCTCTATCGGGTTTATTATCTTTAGATGGTATTTTAAGATTAATCCAGAGATCGGGGCCTATGTTGGAATCTATATTATCGCTCTGCATAGCTTTTTTGAAAAGTTCTTCCTTGAAAGCAATCCATTTGTTTCTGATTAGTTCAGAAGCATTTTTATCGAGCTTGCCCTGTTTGAATTTAACGCCGGCCTGATAATAATCGTAGTAAAGTTTGCGCGCTTCATTGGACATCGTCACATATCTGGTTTCTTCGAGCAGTATTCTGTACAAAACCTGCTTATCGGCGCTAAATTCCTTTACCCAGCATTTTATGAACTGAATGAAATCGGAAGGTTTATATTTATACATAACAGTAATAGATTTTAAAAACGGAGATTCAATTTTTCTGGAAGTCATAATATCGAAAAACAGGCCGGCTATGGCGCCTTCTGTTGAAATAAGCTGAAGGCCGTTTTTTAATATGCCGCTTTTTTTGCCTTTATAATTCTGCCAGATATAGCGGTCGCGCCTGACAGGATCCTGTCTGGTAAATTGAAATTCGCTAATGGCGTATTTTTCCCTTTCGGATTCTTTTAACAGCAGCGGATTCAGCTGTCCGTATATCGCTTCGAATGCCTCGGCCCAGCCTTCGGTGTAAGCCATGTGGCGGTCCGATACGATCGGCCCGTCGTGGCCGCTGGTAGAAACGCTTCTCAGCAGGCGCCAGTCTTTTAAATACATGTCGAGCATCATCGCATGGGCGTTTTCATGGGCGAAGCCCAGGCAAAGCGTATCGTTTTTTATACGGTCGGCTACTTTAGCTATGCCATCGGTGATTTTAATATAACTGTTAAAAAAGTATTCTATATTCGAGTTATATCCCATATATGACGATGAATGGCTCATGGCGCACCCGCCGCTTCCGAAAGGACAAATTAAAATAGGCGTCATGACGTATTTTTTATAATAATCTCCGTACTCGGTGTCGCCGGACGCGTTTATAAGTTCGAGTTTTTTCATTCTCGCTATATGTCTTAATTTTACGGAATCGGCGACCACTTCGGAATTTTTTAAATAATCGACCATGTCCGTTAAATTATACCTTTGCGGCTCGACGGCAACGGATACAAATGCCGATTTATACCTTGTTTCGAGTTGATCGAAACCCGGTTTTACTTCGACTATTTTATTTTCGTCGGTTTTCAGTTCGTTAATCAAAAAACCGGCCGGTATCAAAGATTTTTGCACATCGGTATTAACGCCCTGATAGCCAGGAGCGAGAAATGTAGTAGGCGCTTTGGCGTATAGAGGCGCTGAAACGAATAAAGCCAGAGAAAAAAGAACGGACAGAACCGTGAAAGTTTTTATTATTTTTTTTGATTTAATCATAAATTTCATCCTTTCATTTCAGGCATTTTTATAAACATTTATAAGTTATTTAACGTTTTTTAGCGACATTTTTTAAGATATACATCAATTATAACAGCCAATAATATATCTGTCAAGTAATACGGTTTTAAAAACAGTTATAACATTCATTTCTATTATTCTTGACAAAACAGGATGTAAATATTATAATTAATGGGTAAGGTTAAATATTTTAAATAACAGTGTTAAATTAATTATTGTTAATGTCTTACATAAAAAGGCGGAAAGTTTATGAAATATAAAATTGTTATATCGCTTTTTCTCGTCTCGTTAATTTGCGCGGGCATAAGTTATGCTTCAGGCTCCGATGAAGCGGTTCTCAAAGAGTGTTATTCGCAATGCGTAAAACTTTTCGGCGAATATAAGGAAGCCGTCAGAAATAACGCCGGGCAGGATATTATCGATTCATGCTTTCAAAAATACAGGGCTGCTTTAGATAAATACAAAGAGCTTTCCGGCAAAAGCGGTTCTGATAACCAATTAAAAACATCGTCCGACCTTCCCCAATTAAATAACAGCGGCATAAATTACGATGCCGTCCAGAATATTATAAATTCCGGAGCTGCAAATCAGCAGGCGAATGACGGTTCCAAAATTTCGGCCAATATTTCTTCAGCGTCAAGCGGAGTCGTGATGGCGTCGGTTTTAAACGTCAGAAGCGGGCCGTGGGGCGAAGTTGTAGGCCAGTTAAAGGCCGGAGCTAAAATAGAAATAATATCAAAACAGGGATCATGGTATAAAGTTAATTTCGACGGCCGCGAAGCGTATATCCACGCGGGTTATATCGCCACAAAAGATTCGGCCGCGGAAGCTTACGAAGGATACGCCGTTTCGGAAAACGTAAGCGTAAGCGCCGTTCAGGGCGGAAGCTCTATAGGATCGCTGAAAAAAGGCGAGGCCGTGGAAGTCCTTGAAAAACGCGGCGGATGGGTTGTAATAAAATTTAACGGCCGCGAGGCTTTCGCCCGCGCCGAAAGCATATCTAAAAACTTCACCGGAGAAACCTCGTCCGGCATAAAAGTTTCAAGCTCCGCGCCGGGCAATAATTTTAACTTGCAGGCTTCCAGTTCTGCCATGGCCAATATCGGAGCAAAAACCGAAACGGCCGCCGTATCAAATAACGGCTTCGGAACGGGCCCCGCGCAGATCGGCGGCCCGGTGCCTCCGGCTAAAGTCACTTCCACATACGGGCCGCGCGAACTTTTCGGCAAAAACTTTCACTACGGCGTCGATCTTGGCGTTCCAACAGGCACTCCGCTGCGTTCGTTAGGCGACGGCAAAGTTATATCGACCGGCTACGATTACGGCGGAGGAAAGACCATCATCATTAAATACGCTAACGGAATGACTTCGTCTTACGCGCATTGCCGCGACGCAAGCGTCGCCGTGGGCGCGACTGTCAAAAAAGGCGATCTGGTAGGCCATACCAACAATACGGGCGCTTATACCACCGGGCCGCACCTTCATTTCAGCCTCAAGGACGCCGGCAATAAGTTCGTCGATCCGCTTAAAATACCGCAATTATGGTACTAAAATATAACATTGTTGAACTTTAAATCAAAAAATATAGATCTTTTAAAATTTTTTACTTAATTGTTTGAGGATTAAATAAATGCAGTACAATAAAAATATTCTGTTAGTAGATGACGATATAACGTTAATTAAAATTCTTAAAAACCAGCTGCAATCTTTAGATTATATCGTTCATACCGCTTTTAACGGCGCGGAAGCGCTCGATTTAATTTTTAATAAAAATATTCAAATAGACATCATTATTATGGATATAGTCCTCGGAAAAGACCCGGACGGCATAGAAACCGCTCATAAAATATTAGAAAAAATAAATATTCCCATCATATTCCATTCGGCGCACTCGGAAAAAAGCATCATAGAAAAAATCGAAACGATTACTTCATACGGCTTTATTTCAAAAACTTCCGGAATAACCGGAATGGACGCTTCAATTAAAACCGCGTTCAAACTTTTCGAAAGCAACCGAATGCTGGCCGAATCCAGAAATCATATAAACGCTATCATTAACAGCACTACAGATTTTATCTGGTCCGTAGATACTGCTACATATAAGATATTATCTTTTAACGATAGTTTATATAATTTTTTTCTTTGCACCGGCGTAACTTTAAAAACCGGAATGAGTCATTTAGATTTATTTTCAGATGAAGAATACAGGCGCAATTGGGATTATTATTACAGGCAGGCTATCGAACAGGGTTATTTTAAATGCGAGTACCAGACTTTTTACGGCTCCCGCACGCTCGATTTACGTATTAACGCCATTAAAATAGACAATAAAATATCGTATCTGTCCATATTCGCCAAAGACATAACCGAAAATAAAAAGCTCGAAAATCTGCTTAAAAAATCGGAAGAAAAATTTTCAAAAATGTTCATGCTGAGCCCTGTTGCGATGAGCATCAACGATTTCACCGATAAAAACAGAATTATCGAATGCAATAATGCTTTTTCGGAGCATACCGGATACTCTCACGATGAAGTTATCGGAAAAACATCAGCCGATTTAAATTTATACTCAGATCCGGATATGCGTTCTAAAGTAATAGATTTAATAAACAAATATCACAAGATCACTAATTTTGAGTATTGTTTAAGAAGAAAGAACGGCGACACGCGCCAGGGGCTTTTATCGGCCGACGTCGTGGATATAAACGAAAAACCGTGCATCATAGCGTCTTCAGTAGATATTACCGAACGTATAGAAATCGAAAATAAACTTAAAGACAGTGAAGCTAAATTTTCTTCGGCGTTCGAAAACGCCGCAATTGGTATGGCGCTGTTATCGCCTCAGGGCAAATGGCTTAAAGTCAATAAAGCGACCTGCGAGCTGCTGGGATATTCCCAGGAAGAACTGCTTTCAAAAACTTTTCACGAAGTAACTCATCCGGACGATCTGGAAGCGGACGTAGAACATGTATCAAGCCTGCTGACAGGCAAAGCCAATACATACCAGATGGAAAAGCGTTACATACGCCGCTGCGGCAATATAGTTTACGGACTCTTAAGCGTGTCTCTGGTGCGCACTCCGGAAGGAGCGCCGCGATTTTTTATATCGCAAATCGTAGATATATCCCAGAGAAAACTCGCAGAAAACGAATTGAACATCAGCCGCGAAAGGCTTAAATCGTCTTTGCTCGAAAAAGAAGCGCTTTTAAGAGAGCTGTATCATCGCACAAAAAATAACATGCAGGTAATATGCGCCATGCTTATGCTTTATTCATCGCAGACTAATAATTTAGAAGCAATAAGCGCCTTCAGGGAAATAGATTTAAAAATACGCACCATGGCGCTTGTACATAAAAAATTATACGAATCGAACGATCTTTCAAATATCAATTTAAAAGAGTACGTGCACGATCTAAGCGCCCTGTTTGAAAAGAGCTACGGCATTATTTCCA
>JAKPTH010000591.1 GCA_029571125.1 bacterium | reverse complement strand
CGTGTTTCCTGCCGCGTCGGTGGCTGAAATAGATATATCTTCGATTACTGCCCCTATTGCGGCTGCATCATAAGCTATCACGCGCATATACTTATAGTCGTTGCCGGAGACTGCCGTGGTGGCGGCATTTGTTTTGTCGTTAGCCGAGCCTTCGGCGCTTATGGAAATCGTAGGCGCCGATTGAAGCGTTTTGCTGGCGGTTATTTTGATGTAATATGTTCCGGCGCTCAGCCTTGGATTTGTTCCAAGCGAAAGCGTCAGCGCGGAGTCGGAGTAATAATCGATCGTAAACGACGGCGCCTGTTTGTCTATTACATAACTTGCGGCGTTAACGTTTGAATTGGCCATTCCGGCTTTAATGGCGATAGCTTTTATTATAGTGGTCGAGGCGATGGAGATGGCGCTTGTATAAAGCGATGACGCAGAAGTCGGAGTTGCGCCGTCGAGCGTATAATAAATTGAAGCGCCTTCGGTCGTGCATGACAATGAAACGCTCTGGTTAAGATTATAAGTTCCGCTTGCCACTGAAAATTGAGGGTCGGCGACCGGCGGGAATGAAATAGTATAAGCCGCCATGGAGACGTCTGAATTGGTCATGCCTGATTTAACGGCGATAGCTTTTAATATTCCGGTTGAAGATATGGAAACGGGCGAATTGTTATACAGAGTGGAAGAAGTTGTCGGTGTCGAGTTGTCGAGCGTATAATAAATCGAAGCGTTCGCCGTCGAACTTATAATTGAAACGCTCTGCGTGCCGCTGTAAGAACCGGCGGAAGGGTTAAACGACGGCGCCGCCGCTTTTTGCATAATAGTGTATGCGGCGGTTGAGACGCTCGAGGCTGTCATGCCTGATTTAACGGCGATAGCTTTTATAGTAGTGTTTGAAGTTATTGAAATTGGCGAACCATACTGAGTGCTTAAGATCGTGGGTTCGGAGCCGTTCAGAGTATAGAAAATAGTCGCGCCGCCCGTGCCCGATATAATCGAAACGCTCTGCGTTCCGTCGTAACTTCCGGCCGGAGGATTGAAAATAGGCGCCGATACTGCCTGCTGTATTGTATATGTAGCCGTGGCGATTTCCGAATCGGCCATATTGGTTTTGGTAGCTACCGCTTTAATAGTGGCAGTGGAATTTACGGATATTGCGCCTGAATAGGTGAGTCCGTTCGATGATGAAGGAGTCGAACCGTCGGTCGTGTACTTTATTATAGCGCCGTTAGTGGCCGTAGTTAAATTTACGCTCTGTGCTGACGAATAAGTTCCGCCAGCCGGGCTGAATACAGGCGTCGCCGCTTTTTCGGTATTTATGACGAAATTCGCGGAAACTACGCCGGAATTGGCTATTCCGGCTTTAATGGCTATGGCTTTAATAGTGGATGTAGAGTTTACCGTGAATGCGCCGGTATAAACCAGGCCGTTGGTTTCGGAAGGGATCGAGCCGTCGGTCGTGAATTTTATAGTAGCCCCGACGGTCGAAGTTACGATAGTTACAGTCTGTGCGGTGGTATAAGTGGCCGACCCCGGAGTTATTACCGGTGCGGCGGCCTTGTTTGGCAGGGTGTAAACCGCGGTCGTGACGGATGAATCGGAATAACCGGATTTAACCGTAACGGCTTTTACCGTAGTGGTATTAGAAAGCGTTACGGGGCCGGAATAAATATTTCCGGCCGTAGCTGAAGGCATGGAGCCGTCGAGCGTATATCTTATTATTGCGCCCTGCGTGGCGGTGGTGATAATTAAATTAACGTCCTGATCGTAGGAACCGCCGGCGGGTTGAAATACAGGCGCGGAGGCCGCGGCGATAGGCGTAACATTGTTGACGGCGGAAGTTATAGTGGCCGGAGTTGCGTTCGAGTTTATTGTAGAATCACCGATTTTAACGCTTGATGCGAGGCCCGCGGCGGTTATTACGGTTTGGGCCGAAGGGTTTTTGACGCTGTTTGCGAAAGCGGTCAGAAGCGAAGTTGCGCTGTTTATTTGATCCGGCGCTATGGCGCTTTTGGTGGAATCGTTTACGCCGCTCGATGTAAGAACCGCTACGACCGTTTGGACGGCGTTGGCCATCTGCGATATATTAGCTGCGCCGCCGGCTATATTTTCGGCGGCCATATCGAAATCGGTTTTTGACGAAGTGTAATCTTTCGTGACTATTCCGCCGGACTGAACTTCGCTGGTTGAAAAACTTGTTATGGCGATATTTGAGACGCCTTTTTCGATTGCGAAAAGAGCACGCGCCGTGGAAGTTTCGTTCAGCGAAATTCCGTTTAATATTATTTTATTTACGTTAGATGGAAATTCGTTTACTTTCGGTACTTTTCCCAGGATGTTCCTGTAGAGGACTTTTTTGCTCTTTATATCGGTTAAAACTATCATGGCATGGCGGTTCACTGCTGCGGCAGGTATCGTTGCCTTAAATGAAGATGCGCCTGCGGAGACTGCGCCGGCTTCGACGGCCGGATTTTCTTTATCTATTACGGCTATGGAATATTTTCCGCCGAAAAGATCGGCCGCATATGAAGGGCCGCCTATCGGCGCCGCGGGCGCGCTGAAAGTTCCGTTTACTTCTATGAATTTATTGGAACCGTTTACAACGGGGACGGTGCTGTCGCCGGTGCCCCAGCTGCCGCCGGGAAGGCCGAGAGCGCCTCCTCCTCCTCCTCCGCAGCCGGATAAAGCTATTATTATGACCAAAAGAAAGTGCATTAGAGATATTTTTTTCATGCGTGCCTCCTGAAAATAATGAATTTTATTACTTAAAATAATTGTCCGATAAATAATCGAAATTGCTTAAACAACAAAAACCGCTGGCATGTAAATTATAGCATGCAACGGTATCCTCATGATAATAAAATTCATCCATGAAAAAAATAATGTGCACGATAGTCTTTTGAAAACTATTGCTTTAAAAAAGTTTAGCACAATTTATTCAAAACTGTCAAGGCGTCAAATTCTATAGAGGCTGCCCTTACAATTTAAAGCGAGTTCCTTTGTATTTTAGCGGATAGGGCGCCAGACAAATTTTTTAGGGGACTCGTTCAAAAATCCCTCCGGGATTTTTGCCGCTCGTGCTCAGCGCCTCTCGCCCATCCATGGGCTCCGGCGCTTCCGCAACGCCCCTCAAAAATTTTGTCTGGCCCCTGCTGCACACTTAAAACAACTTAAAAAAGGTTGATGAGCCTTATTGCTAATAATAAAACTTGGTGTTGACTTACCATTAAGCCATTATTGCAGCGCAGACGCGCGCGTAAGCGCGCGTCTGCAAAAAAACAGAAACAAAAAAACAGAAACAAAAAAAACAGAAATAGAAAAATAGAAAGTGGAGTGAAAAAGAAATTTGAGGCGATTGCCGAAAAGAGTGTAACAAAATTAAAGCGCAGGAAGAAAAGCGGGCACTTTGCAGAAATAAAGCGTCAGGCGAACCCGGGGTTGGAAGGGATTTTAAGGGAAGGGAGGGGCCTTTTGGCACCTCGCCTTCCCTTATCTAAAAAAAAGCGAAAAAATATTGACAAATTATAAACGAAATGATAAAATGTTTATTAATGAATAAACTTTTATTGGAGATGTTTACTATGAGCCTTAACGAATTGTTCTGGAAGTCTTCTGAATCCGATAGAAAGCGCGGATATTCATCTATTGCTGAAGGTTTTATATGTCTTCTATGCGGGGCTGTTTCGGAGCGCGGGATAATTTATAACAACGACGGTGTTTTATGCGATGCGGAGAAAAATATAATTTTGCATATAGTCAGGGAGCACGGTTCTGTTTTTGAATACATAGTCGGTCTTGACAGGCGTTTGACGGGGTTATCGGAGCATCAGCGTTCGCTGATGAAGCTTTTTTATAAAGGTCTTGGCGATGCGCAGATACAAAAAGAGCTGAGGATCGGCAGTGCTTCGACAATAAGGCAGCACAGGTTCGCTTTGAAGGAAAAAGAGCGTCAGGCAAAAATATTTACGGTACTTGCCGAGCTTATGAATTCGGATGAGCCGCTAAAGCGGAATCCGGGTTTAGTCGGAACAGTTCCGGCAAAAGGCGTTGAAAATGGAGTTTTAGACTTAAAAAACGGCGCGGATTCGTTAATAGGTAGTTCTATCGATAATTCAGAGCGTGAAAAGGTTATAAAAAAGTATTTTCCGGAATCAGGTTTCGGGCGGCTGAAAACTTTTGCGATGAAAGAGAAGAGCCGTATGATAGTTTTGGGTCATATAGCCTCTAATTTTAAGTCCGGAGTGATGTATAGCGAAAAAGAGGTTAATTCGATACTTCTGGAAATATTTGACGATTATGTAACGCTCAAAAGGTATTTAATAGATTACGGTTTTATGGGCAGAAAAACAGACGGAAGTTTTTACTGGCTTATAAAACGGGATGAAAAGAAAGGCGATGAGAGTATGGAACTAAAAAAAAGTGTAAAGTCCGAAACGGCTGCCGGCGCTGAAAGCGAGCCGAAAAACGAATCGCGTCCTGAATCCAGGAAAGAAATGAAACGGCAGTATAAAGAAATGAAGCAGGAAGGCGGAGTTTATCAAATTAGAAACACCGTGAATAAAAAAATACTGCTTCTAGCGACTCCGGATTTAAAGACGGTAAACGGAAAGCTTATGCAGCTAAGGACCGGAAGTTATCTAAACGAGGAGTTGCAGCGTGATTGGAACCGTTACGGCGAGGCGGCATTTGTCGTAGAAGTGCTTGAAGCAGTGAATAAAGATGATGAAAATTTCAGGAGCAAGCTTGAAAAGATCGAAAAAAAATGGTTTGAAAAGCTGGACCCATATGGAGAAAGAGGGTACAACGTTCCCGGCAGAAGATATTGATTGATAGTCGTAATGCCGGATATTCTTAATAACGATTGACAACTGCGGGCGTATTTGATAATATTTATTCAGAAAGAATTTCTGGGAGGTTATTATGAAAAATTATAAAACCGCGTTTTTAATGGCAGCCGTTTGTTTATGCTGCGCCTTTACCGGCTTGCACCCCGCCGCTGCCGAAACTTCCGAAACGTCCGTAGCGGCCGGTCCCGCTGCCGCGCAAGCGGCACTAACCTCGGAACAGGTCCTTCAAAAGGTAGAAGACCGTTATGTGGGAAAGACTTCGAAAGCCGAAATGAAAATGATACTCGTAGATTCGTCTAACGAGCAGAAAGAGCGTACGCTGACAATTTACCGCCGCAAGATCGATAACGCCAATCTCGGCAACTTTCAGCACTTCCACTCGCCGGCCGATATGATGAACACAACGTTTCTGGTGAACGAAAAAGACGGAAGCCAGGAAAAATTCATATATCTTCCATCGTTTAAGAAAATACGTAAAATAGTTTCAAAAGACAATAACGTGCGTTATGTATCGAGCGATTTTTCGTATGAAGACCTCGATAATTTCCATGCCGCCGATTATATTTGTGAAAAACTCAAGGAAGAAAAATATGAAAACGAAGACGTGTACGTGGTTGAATGCAGAAAAACCAGTCCGGATTCGCAATATTCGAAATTCGTTTTTAAAATATCCAAAGAAAAAGAACTGCCTCTGACAGCGCTTTTGTATGATAAAAAAAGCGGGGATTTGCTCAAGCAGATCGAAAACAGGAAGCTCAAAAAAGTCAAAAACATATGGACGCCTTTCGAGGTGGAGATAAAAGACCTTAAGAACTCGTCTTCGACTAAATTAACGCTTGATAAAATCGAATACGATATAAATCTTTCCGAAGATACTTTTACGCAGAGAAATATGGAAAAATAAAGATATAACGCAATGAATTATAAAAAGCGCCGTTTCAAAATTATGGAACGGCGTTTTTTGTTGTCGGGGTTTGATTGAAATTTGGAACTTTTCAATTAAATTTATGGTATAATAGTAATGATATTTCAAAATTTTTGACGGCAGGGGTGAATAGAAATGAGTAAAAACCTTAAAAAATCGATATTAGTGTTGTTCGTTTTAATGATATCATTAGTTTTAAGCGCTGGCGGCGCGGTTAATGCGGCGGACAGGATATCGGACGGCGTGGTCGCGGCGGCGGCCGCAGATGCAAAAGCTTCTGCTTCCGGGGAAACCGGCGGCATGGTTCTGAAAGTTATTTCATATAATGTAGCCGCGGGGCAGGGCGTTGAAAACGACAGCAAGGACTATGTAGGCACGAAATATCTGCAACAGGTAGTAAAGTTAATGGACGCCGAAAAAGCTGATTTGATAGGCATGCAGGAAGTTGACGACAACAGGTTTACATCGCGTTTTACAAATCAGGCCCAGTTCATCTCTTCGCGTCTGGGTATGCATTGTTACTGGCAGCCGGCTTCGGCGGTCGGGCCATTTGGGAAGATCAACAAGCATGGAAATTCGGTTATGTCGAAGCATAAATTTTTAAAAACCGAATGCGTTAAATACGTATCGAAGGGCAAGAAGAGCGACGGCGGGGCGTCAACGGAAACGCGCGCTTTCACGTACGCGCTTGTAGAAATCAAAGGCGTTAAGGTGAATTTCATATCGACGCATCTGGGTTTTCCCGAATATGCGAGGGTAGGCCAGGCTAAAGAGCTTATAGGGTATATTAAAAAATTAAAAGGCCCGGTAGTGGTCGTCGGCGACTTCAACACCACGCAGGGGAGCGAAAGTTATAAAGTCATGACCTCTATTTTAAGCGACTCTTACGCTGTAGCGGCGTCGAAGGGCGCGTCCGCCACATCGCCTTCGGAAGCGCCTAAAAACAGAATAGACTTCGTTTTCTTTTCGAAGGGCGATTTTATATGTGAAAAGGCTTATGCCGGCGGCGATACTTTTAAGAATGCATCGGACCACAGGCCATTTTTCGCGTTTCTCAAGTTAAAAACGGGCGCGGATGACGCCGCGGCCAAAACTGCGTCTGAAGGCGGCCAGGAAGGCGCCGGCGCGGACGGAGACGGCGCTAAAATACTCGATTTACAGAAGAGCCTTTTCAAAGCGAAATAAGCAGGACTTTTTGCGGGCGGTTATTTTAATGGTTATTCAGTATTATTTGCAGGTTTATTCGTTGCTCATCCATTCGTGATAAACTTCTTCGAAGGGTTTTAACGCCCTGTCGAGAACGCCGTGTATGCAGGCTATCGTAACGCCGTAGTTGATTATGGGCACGCCGTTTATTTCGGCGGCTTCTATTCTGTTGAGCATTTCTTTTCTGTTTAAGACGCATCCGGCGCAGTGGATTATAAGCTTATAATCGGCCGCGTTCGACGGATAATCGCGGCCAGAGCAGAAATCGAATTCCACGTTTTCTTCTATATGCTGTCTTATCCAGCGCGGTATTTTAACGCGTCCGATATCGTCGGGCTGCTGGTGATGGGTGCAGGCTTCGGACACGAGCACTCTGTCGCCGGCTTTAAGCTTTTTAAGGGCTTTGGCGCCTTTTACCAGTTTCATGAGATCGCCCTTGTAGCGGGCGAAAAGTATTGAAAAAGAAGTGAGAAGAATGTCGGGCGGGGTATCCGCTGCCACTTTCATAAACGCCTGAGAATCGGTCACGACGATTTTGGGTTTCTGTTTTAAGTTAGAAAGCGCCCAGCGGAGTTCGCGTTCTTTTACTATGTAGGCAAGTGCGTCGCTGTCGAGGATATCGCGCATGGTCTGCACCTGCGGAAGGATAAGGCGGCCTTTGGGCATTCCGGTGTCGATTGGGATTACGAGCACCACGGTGTCGCCAGGCTTTAGCAAATCGCCGATTATGGAAGGCTGTTCAAAACTTTTAGGGCTGTTTTTTATGATGAGGTCTTTGAGCTCCGATATGCCATCGCGCTTTAAAGCGCTTACCATGGAGTATTTATAACCGTTATCGGTCAGATGTCTTATCAGTTCGGCTTCGGGCGGTGCCTCGTCTGTTTTATTTATAACGATTATAAATTCGGTGCCGTTTCCTTTGAGCCGCGATATGATGTCTTCGTCGAAAGCGCTCATTCCGGCGGCGGCCGTAATAACTACCAGCGCGATATCGGTTTTTTGTATGACTTCATGGCTTTTTTTAATTCGGAGCTCGCCGAGTTCGCCGCTGTCGTCGATTCCCGCCGTGTCTATCATTACGACGGGGCCGATAGGAAGTATTTCCA
>JAKPTH010000588.1 GCA_029571125.1 bacterium | reverse complement strand
TTTCGACATGGACAGCGACGTCAAATACGACGAAAAATCCGAAATATGGAAGATCAACAATATAAAGGTGCGCACCAGAAATATCACCCAGTCGGCAATAGGCGACAAAAACGGCCTGTGGACTACCGTAGTGGCCGCCGCCGTACTTATCATGTAGCTCGAGGCCGAAAGCCGGCAAGCGCATTAATAAAAGCAAATTAAATACGAACAGGATATGATAAACAGGCGGGACGGGTTCCCGCCTGTTCGCTTAGCGTCGCGGCCAACTTAAATGTTGATTTATTTGCGATTATCTGATAAAATAATTTCATGCGAATCGATTGCGAGGTCATGATGAACGATATCTCCGCTCTAATAAAGCGCGCCGCTGAATATAAAAACGTTTTCGTGCAGACTCATAACTTTCCCGATCACGACGCTCTGGCGGCGGCTTACGGGCTGCAGTCGCTTCTTCAAAACTACGGCGTTAAATCGAGAATAATTTACGGCGGAGATATAACGAGGGCGTCGCTCACCAATATGATCAACGCTCTCGGAATAACCGCGGAAAGCGTTTGCGACATAAAAGATACCGCCGAAGACGCCGTTATAATGGTCGACGGCTGCCGCGGAAACAACAATATGAACGAATTGAAAAACGCCTGCCTGATAGGCGTTATAGACCATCACGATACCAGCCACGCCGAAGAAATAGCATTTTGTGATATCCGTCCCCGCTACGGCTCATGTTCCACTTTAATATTCACTTATTTCGAACGCCTCGGCGTTAAAATAAAGCGGGAAACAGCCACTGCTTTACTTATAGGCCTTTGCGTGGACACTGCGATACTGATGCGTAATATAGTAGAAGACGACGTCAGGGCTTATTTTCATCTTTTTTCGCTCGCCGACAACTCTTTCGTTCAATCCATGGTCAGAAATTATATAGAAACCAGAGATCTCGCATATTATAAGAAAGCGATCGAAAATATTAAAATAGAAGGCGACACCGCTTTTTGTTATCTTAAAGACGGCTGTTCGCAAAACCTTCTCGGCATAATGGCCGATTTTTTTCTTGCGCTCGAAGAGATCACTTTCGTGATGTTGTGCGCAAGAAACGACAAGAAAATTATTTTTTCGCTCAGAAGTGAAAATGAAAAGTATAACGCCGCCGATATGGTTCAGGCTCTTCTCAAAGGCCGTGGTTTCGGCGGCGGGCACCATAACATGGCCGGAGGCATAATGAACGCCTTCGGTGAATTCGATGAAAACAGCATGTTCGTAGAACTTAAAAGCCTCATTAAAGCGGCGAACGAGCGTGCCGGACGGCAATCTTCGGGCCGTTCGGCGTTTTAGCGAGTCACGCCGCGCGGGACTCCGATCGCTTTAAGGCCGAAATTTCAGAGTAGGAAGATATGACTAAAGAAAAAGACAAAACCCATAAAGTTCCGCCTCCGGGAGCCGACGTTTTCGCATCCGACGTTCCGGTGAGCGATCCGGCCGGCGACCGGTTTAAAAGATGGGGTTTCGCCCGCCGCATCGCGGAAACTATTTCGTCGCGCCGCGATCCGGGAAGCCTTGTCGTGGCTATTTACGGCGCATGGGGCGAGGGCAAGACGACAGTTTTAAATTTTATCGAAACCGAGCTGGGCAAGCATGAATCCATTATCTGCGTCCGCTTCAATCCCTGGCGTTTCAGCGACGAAGTCCATCTTTTGCAGAATTTCTTTAAAACCATAGCCGACGCTCTGGGGCGCTCCGCCGTTTCCTACAAGGAAAAAATAGGCAAATGGTTCGCCCATTACGCCAGCATACTGGCCCCCATATCGGTTTCCATGCCGTTCCTTTTTGAAATATCGCCAGGCGAGGGCATGAAAAATCTTGCAAAGGCGCTTTCGTCGGTAGAGCTCGAAGACGTCCGCAAGCGGATAGAAAGCTTTCTTAACGAGGAAAAAAAGCGCATAGTCGTTCTTATGGACGATATCGACCGCCTCGACCGCGCCGAGATACAGAATATTTTCAAGCTGGTGAAGCTTTCGGCTGATTTTAACCATACAGCATACGTTCTGGCGTTCGACGAAGAAATGGTCTCGGCGGCTTTAGGCGAAAAATACGGCACCGGAAACAAGGACGCGGGCCGCAACTTTCTTGAAAAAATAGTTCAGGTCCCGCTTTACCTTCCTACCGCGGATAAGGTCGCTCTGAGAAAGTTTTTTTTCGACTGCGTGGACGAGGTGCTTGCCGAAACTCAGATCCGGCTCAGCGAGGACGAAGCGCAGGCCTTCGTAGTGCACTTCGTTTACGGCATAGAAATAAAACTGCAGACGCCTCGCATAGCTAAATGTTACCGGAACGTCCTCGGCTTTTCCATGCCGATTTTAAAAGGACACGTAAATCTGTCGGATTTGATGCTTATCGAGGGCATCAGAGTGTTTTATCCCGTCTTATACGATACCGTGCGCGATAACGCCGAGATTTTTTTAGGCAGCAAGCTGAATCTTTATTTAAATTACGAGCAGGTTATACGGGCTAAAACTCTCGAAGTTATAAACCACGGCCTTGAAGGGCTTACCAGCGACGAATGCGAGTCGGCCAAATATCTTCTTAAGATATTATTTCCGAAACTTTGCGGAATACTCGATAATTTTCATTATGGAAGCGAGTGGGAGGAAAAATGGTCGCGCGACCGCCGTATTTGCTCACAGGAGCATTTTTCGAGATATTTCACTTATACGGTCGCCGAAGACTCCGTAAACGACTCGGAGATAAACGCTCTGCTGGACGGCGCGCAGCCGGGCGGCGTGGAAGAATTGACCTCGGCCCTGCGCAAGGTGCTCGCCCGTAAAAGCGCTGAAAATTTAATATTGAAGCTTATGAAAAAAGAAAAAAAGATACCCGAGGCGCTCAATAAGGACCTTGCAATAGCGGTTTCAAGGCTTGGCGGTTCGTTCGCGCGCCCTAAAACTGCGTTTTCGTTTACCACGGCTTTTTCTCAGGCCGGAATATTGATAGGGCAGTTCGTGCGTAATATTACGAGCATGAAAACGAGGGTCGAAACGGCCGCCATGGTAATAGCCGAAGCGGATCCGCTCCCCTTTTCGCTCGAATGCTTTAAGTGGTTCAAGACTACCGATGAAAAAGGAGAGTTGAACAGGATATTTTCTATCGAAGACGAGCATGAACTTGCGGAACTTCTTCTGGCGAGGATAAAACGTGAAGCAGATAAAGCTCCGCTTTATTCGAGATATCCTCAGGACACGCCCCGGCTCCTCGAGTTCTGGGCGCACCGGGAATCCAGGGAAGAGACTACGAGATATATAACGGGCACTTTCAAAGGAAACGAAAAAAGGCTTTTCGAATTTTTATTATGCTATATAGACCAGTTTTGCGGCGGAGAAGAGGAGCAGGGCATGGACGCGAAGCCCGACGCGGAACCTTATAAATCCATAGCCCGCGCGCTGGACGCCGGGGCTATTTATAACGCGCTCAGGCACGTTTACGGAGTGTCGCTCAAATCCATTTCCAACGATTCCAGACAGGAAAGGGCGGCATATTTGTTCTTTAATTCCTATAACGCTTTCAACGAAAATAAACAAATATGATATAGCGCGATATTAGCGCGTAATTCTTGCGGCGGCGGGCGCAATAGCCTTTCGGCTTTCGGGCGCCGTATAATTTAATTTTTATGGAGGTTTCATGCAGCTCTATCAATCAGTAGCGCTGGGCATTCTTCAGGGACTTGGCGAGTTTTTACCTATATCCAGTTCGGCGCACCTTATATTAGTTCCTAAAATAATGAACTGGGAAGATTTCGGCCAGACTTTCGACGTGTCGCTTCATATCGGCACGCTGGCTGCCGTGGCGGTTTACTTTCGGGAGGACATAATAAAGCTCTCCCGCGCCTTTATCGAATCGATCAGAAGCCGTTCTTTTTCGGCATCTTTTGAGTCGAAGGTCTGTTACTATATAATTCTGGCCACCATTCCCGGAGCGGCGGCGGGCAAGGCCTTCGAAGACGTTATAGAAAGCTCTGTAAGGGATTCGTTCAACCTTATATCGCTATTGCTTATAGCAATGGGGTTCGTGCTTTTGTGGTCGGATAAAGCCGGAAAAAAGACTCTCGGCCTCGAAGGGCTTACACTTAAAAATTCTTTTTTGATAGGGCTTGCGCAGGCGCTGGCGCTCGTGCCGGGTTTTTCGCGTTCGGGCACCACTATAACGGCCGCGCTTTTGCTGGGATTTAAAAACGAAGCAGCCGCGCGCTTTTCGTTTCTTCTTTCGATTCCCATAGTTTTGGGCGCCGGCGTTCTTAAAGGCGTGAAGATAGCTAAAACCGGGCTTGGCGATGTATCCGCCCTTAATTTCGGCGCCGGCATCCTGACCTCTTTTATCGTCGGATATCTGGCGATAAGTTTTATGCTCGATTACATAAAGACTAAAGGCTTTAAAGTATTCGCGCTGTACCGTTTCGCCTTCGGCGCATTCGTTATTTTATACTTTTTAATTACGGGAAGAAAATAAGCAAATACAAAATAATACAGGTGGTGTTTTATGTCAGGGAAATTTTTATTATTAAACAAACGTTTATCTCTATTAGCTTTTATCTTATTTTTGTCGGCATTTTTTTTCACGGCTTCGCCGGCTCATTCTTCGATGCATTTCGTTCATCCCGACGGTCTTTTTAATTTTTCGCTCAAGTCGAACGGATGGTTTGAAAATCCGATCAACGACCAGCTGTTTTTCGACCTTACTCCTGCGATGTCGCTGATAATCGAAAACGACAGCCAGAACGTGCTTTTAAGTATCAGTCCTCTCGAAGCGAAGATGTACGGCGAGGAGCTCGACAGGGCTTACGAAGTGATGATTGAAAAGATAACTCTGGATAAGGCCAACATGATATTTTTAAAAAACGATTACGTTCATAACGATATCGCTTTTAAAGATATCATTTATAAAGACAAGAACGATCTTTCTAACGTGCGCATAATACTGGCTAAGGATTGCAGGCAAACGTCCGCCCGCACCGGCCGGATTTACGCTTCGATTTTTTATTATCCTAAAAAATCGGATTTCATCAATTCCGAAGGCGACGTAAACTTTTTCATCAAGACGTTCATGTTTAAAACCGAGCTTGCCGAGCCGCTCGACGATAACCTTGTAAGTCTTGGCAAAGGCGCCGACTGTATAGGAGAATACTTAAGCCTTTACGAAACCACCGCCGGAATAGTCGGCGTAAAAAACGGCCAGTCGAAATCGCCATTGTTTAAAAACCCTCTGGTGAAGTTCAATCAGGTCCTGGAAACCAGCGAAGGCATGACTTCTTTTAAGCTTAATGACGGCACGCTCGGTTTCGTCAACGCCAAAAGCCGTCTCGAGTTTATGAACATGGCTAATTTAAAGCTCGAGCGCGGCGAACTGATCGTTAAAACCGAGCAGCGTTCGTCCTCGACCGTTTTATACTGCGGAAATTTCGTAAAGGTTAAGGTCAATAGCGGAGTATTTTCGGTATCCAGCCAGCCCGTGGAAGGATCTAACCGTTCGGTGATCAAGCTTTGCGCTTTCGAAGGCAGCGCGGAAGTTTCTTTCGAATCCAATATAGCTCCTGCGAAGAGCCTTGGCGCTGGAGAATGCCTGGCCATAGAGATAAGCGAAGCCGGAAAACTCGGTTCTATGAATATTGCCGAAGCGGAAAAGATTAAAATCGATCCCGCCGGAACCGCAAGCTGGTTCAGCCGTCTTCTGACGCATAAGGTGGTAGAGGCTGCCGCTTATCTGGATAAATTAAAAAGCTATGAAAAATAATATTTACGTAAGTATGTAAATCTAATAAAACCATATAGCGAAAGCGGCCCGCGTATTTCACGGGGCCGCTTTTGTTTTTATAGCCGGTTGCGATTCGTAATTTAATCGGCGGGATAAGATTTAATTGGGCATTTTTTCGAAATCGATTACTATAACTGGAGCGTACTGGCTTATTTTAGCGATTTCGATTCTTCTTTTCATTTTGAACACGAGCACCTGACAGCCGAATTGTTCGTCGAATTCGACGTTTATGTCTTTTATAAGCTGGTGTTGCTGGTTTCTTATGCGCTTTATCGCGGCGCCGGCGTTGGATGAAATTCTGGTTAAATGTATGGGCATTCTCACTTCGTTGTTGTCGGCCGAATAATTGATGAAATTTTTAAGCGAATGGGGGATTTCCGGAGTGCAGGAAATAATCAGGCGGCCCGTATAGCGAGAAGGCTCATCGAATTCTTCGTATAAAACGTCGAGCATTACGAGGTCTTTTATGTCGTCGGTGCCGCTTGCGGCGCAGATGATGGATAAATTTGGGTAATTCTGTCTTTTTACGGTTGAAAGTTTCTCTTTAGCTTCTTCTTCGCTGGCGTACCGGCCGACTCTTACTTTTAATGCGTTGCTTCCGGGATTTTCTTCGGCTCCGCGCACAAGGTGGAAATAGCCGGGAGCGCCAAGTTCGGCCGCAAGGTTGTATATTACTGGCC
>JAKPTH010000545.1 GCA_029571125.1 bacterium | reverse complement strand
ATTGTTGTTGGCGTCGCGGAGGCTTACCGTAATTTCCGCGCTGTCGGCGCCGTCGGCCACTATGAGCGTGCGGGTCGCGCCGAGCGTCGAACGCGAAGGCGAAACCGTGCCGGCTTTGTATTCGACCTGCTGAGAGCCTATGCTTTTTCTGGCGTTTCCGGGCTTCTGCGCTTCTATTGTAATGGTTCTGATGCCGGTTTGCGTGGTTTTTAAGGTAAAGCTTATTTTGCCGGTCGCCTCGGTTTTTGCGGGAGAAAGCGGCGTAAATGTATCTATGTTGGCGTACTGGTTTCTGTCCGATGAAATAAAGACGTCGCAGCCGGGGATGGCGTTTCCGTTATCGTCGAGGATGGTGGCTTCTATTATTGCGCCTCCCAGGCCGTCGGCTATGAACGGCTGGCTGCCTGAATTTTTGAGAGTGATATATGATTTTGCGGTCGAAACGTCGCCTATTTCGGTGGTGAGCGAAATATCGACGGCTGCCGGCGACGGCACGGCGTTGCTTGCTGAAGTGCCCGTTATATGCCCGGCGGCTATGGACGCGGAAATATTAACGCCTGAAGGCGAGCCGGCCGTAAGCTGAGAGGCGTTGAAAATTCCCGGCGCGGTAATTTTACATGAATTTCCCAGCGTTATTATGAGTTTGAGCGGGTCGGCATCCGATGAAAACGAAGGGTTTGACCCCAGTGAATCGCCGGTTACCGGAAGCGAAAAATCGGCCGCCGTAACGCCGCCGAGAACGATGGCTTTGTCGAATACGAGCGTTATTTTATCGCCGGCGTCGGCCTGCGAATTAGAGTTAATATCGTTAAGCGTGGCCGCAGCGATTTGCGGCCCGCTTCCTGCCGGAGCCGCTATATCCACCGCGGCGGGAGCCGGCCTTGCGTCGCCGCCGTTGCCGGTAATATGCCCTGACGGCATTGACGCGGAAATATTTATGCCTGAAGGCGATCCTGCCGCAAGCTGCGCTGCGCTGAAAATCCCCGGCGCTGTAATCTTGCACGACTGCCCGAGAGTGATCGCAAGCTGCGTTGCAAGCGAGCCCAGCGCAAAGGAAGGCGAAGAGCCGAGGCTGTCGTTTGCGACGGGAAGAGTGAAATCCGATGCGGTTACGCCTGAAATGTTTATGGTCGAATCGAAAACCAGGTTGATTTTGTCGCCGGCGTCGGTTATGCCGTTGGAATTGACGTCCTGCCAGGAGGAACTTACAAGGATCGGACCGCCGGGCGTGCCGCCGCCCGTTACCGTCAGATTGAAAACGGCCGTAAGCTGAGAAGTCCAGCCAGGAACGCTCGTGGTAGCAGTTATAACCACGGGGCCGGCAGAGGCTCCTGCTTTTACTGTTATCTGCGCGTGGCCCGTGGCGTCGGTATTCACGTTAGGCAGCCCGACGAGCGTCGCGGAACCTGAAGTAACGGTAAAAGTGACGTTGGTGGCGCCTATCGGGCCCGAAGATTCGGCGAGATTCACCCGGAGCGGAAGCGTAAACTGAGCGTTCGCCGCCGCCGACTGGCCGTCGCCGGAAATGACCATGAAATTGGGTTTTACGAGAACGGCGGTGGCTTTGATATCCAGAGAGGAACCCGTGCCGGTCTTTATTATTTCGCGCACGCCTATGAATGAATTTTGATTGTCCCATGTTTTGGAAGACGGCGTCGAAGCGTTGTGGAAATCTTTATTTGACGACGTGGGATAAGGATCGGTCGCCTGGCCTCTTATGCCGGAGCGAGGCGGGCCGGACGTGAGGTGGTCTCCGCCGGATGCCACTTTGACTTCTATGAGCCGCGGCGCGGCGTTATTTGGTTCGTTCGTAGATTCCTTGGCGCCGTTGACATGGAATATCAAAAGGCCTTCGCCCGGGAGCCCTTCGTCCCAGGAGCCGGTTATGAGGCCGCGCTTTTCGATGTAGTAGTAATCGTTTCCCGCGCCGGCGCCGCCTTTTTCGAGCCTGTATGTCTTGCCGAACTCGAAATTGAAGTTCTGCTGGTTTTCGTTTATGTTGACTATGTCCGACCAGCCGAGAAGCTTGCGGCAGATTGGATCTAAAAAGGCCGGCTTTGAGCCTTTGGGGCTTCCGTTATAATTACCGGTCGCCATGAGCGTCCATTTGCCCATGCCGCCTTCTGTATTGTAGGTGGTGTCGTATAAATCGGGCAGTCCGAGCTGATGGCCGAATTCGTGGCATATCGTCCCGAGCGCCTGCGTGGTGCCGTATTCTTTTTCCGGCACTATGGTGATGCCGTTGATGCCCACTCCGTCGCCGGTGGAAATCAGGTTGCCGGAGCCGCTGGAGCGGTACCAGTACATGCTCCAGATATCGTCGCCGCCGTTCGCGGTGCCGGAAGTTTCGTCGCCGAATCCGGCGTGCGCGACCATCATGCACTGAAAATTCGAGAAATTAATATCCGGGTCCGCGAGAGCGACCGTATCGCGGCATAGCTGGCCGACGTTGTCGGTGGCGCCGTAAGACGCCATGGTCTGGGCTAACGCGTAGGTTTTTGCGCTTATGGTAGGCGTGATGGTGATTGTGTTTCTCGACTGTTCGCGGAAATAAGCGGTGAGGCTGTTTATCATGTTGGTGATATCGGCGCGTCCGGTGGAGCCCATTTTTACGTCGCTGAATTCCACCAGGACGACTATTAGATTAACGCTGGTGTTGGTCTTTAAATAATTCTGGAGCGTCATGCCGCCGACTCCGTCGCCCATGGCTTTTAACGGTCCGAAAGACGCTTCGGGAACAAGGGGGGTTATCATACGGCCGTTACCGGATTGCGGCGGCAGGCTGTCGAGGATGTGCTGCGGAACCCTCTGATTCGGATCCAGCGGCGGCGCCACGGCCAGAGCGTTTGAAGCTATAGATAAAAAAAGCAGGAATAAAAGCGTTTCAAAAATGAAAAAATTGCGTAAGAAGGGACTCGATTTTTTTTTCTTTTTAGCGCGTCCGTCCAGGACGCCGGAATTTTTGGGATTAGCGTGTTTTATGCTCATGCGCCGACATCTCCATTTATTTAAAAATTAAAAAACATCATTAAAGGATATGGCGCGGCGTATTTACTTTTTAAAAATATACTTCGCCGCTAATTTTGAAATTTCACGCCATATGGTCTTTCTGAGATTTTTCTTCCACATCGCTTCATAGGCGAGCATCATCATGTTTTTGATAAACTTATATATGTGAAATCTTACGGCGAAATCCATCTCGCCGTAAATATAATTTTCGTTGCAGTAATCGGGGCGGATTTGAACGGCCGCTTTTTTGTTTTTAAAAAACGCTTTGACGGCTTCGACCGCGCCGATAGTATATCCTAGGTTATCGGGCTTGTCCATTCCTACAGTGGCTTTAAGATCGAGCTTGTAAAAAGAAAACGAATAAAAAAGTTTTACCGCGAAACGCCAGAGAAGGGCAGCTATGTCGGCCGCCGTTCCTTTATATGCGAGCAGTAAGCGAAAATACTTATAAATCTTCTTCATCATAAAAAATATCCCTTTTTTGAACGAGATTGCGGCCGAAAACTGTCAGCCTGTATTCATACGCGCCGCTAACGTCCGCGCTTACGGCGAAAATCAGCGCGGAAAAAAGCCAGCTTATTCTAAAAAGCACGTTATCGCTGGCGTCGTCGGTGTTTTGCATT
>JAKPTH010000269.1 GCA_029571125.1 bacterium | reverse complement strand
ACGACACCGACAACGTTCATTTACTTTTTAATTACGGCACATCGCTGAACTTCGTAAACGAACAGACGCGCGCCGTCGAAGTGCTTTCTAAATGCTCGGCGCTGCTCGAAAAAAAACTGGCCGCAAAACACGACACCATCGAAGCGGAGCTGCTTGCGCACGTCTATAACAATCTTTCAAAATGCTATGTGAGCCTCGAAAAATACGACGATGCCATTAACGCTTGCCAGCTCGGACTCAAAAGATCCGCCGGGCTTTCATGGCTGTATTATAACCTGGGCGACGCGCTCAAACAAAAAGGCGAGCCGCTTAAAGCGCTCGATAGTTTTCAAAAGGCCCTTGCGCTCGATCCCTCGGATATTTCCTCGAGCCTTAAAATCGTAGAATGCCATTACGCCATGGAAAATTTTAACGAAGCCGGTAAAATACTCACCGAACTCGCGAAATTTTATCCGGAAAACAGCGAAATCCTTTTTAACCTCGGCTCCGTTTACTATAAGCAAAACAAAGCGGACGAGGCTATCAAAATATGGAAGGCGATCGCCGAGCGCGAACCCGAATCGAAGTTCGGCCGGATTTCTAAAAACTGGCTCAGCGAACTTAAAGTTAGCGTCGATACGAACGCTAAATTAATGGCTGAAACAATTGAATGCAAGCTTATGAATTTTTCGTTTCTCAAGCCGTCTAATTTTTATGTGACTAAATTTTCGGAAAGCTCGGAAAATTCAATTTTTATGCTCAGCTCGCATATCTATGACGAGATGAATAAAAACACGGCCGAAATTTCGCTTTCGGTTTCGGCCCAGGCGTTATCCGAGCCCCAGGACTATAAACGCTTCGCTAAAGAGTGGCAGAAGAACCAGGCTTCCAGCGGCCAGAATTTCGAATTAATATCGGAAAAAGAAACAGGCGTGGGAAGAAGCGCAAAACAGGGATTGATGTGGGAATACAGCGCTCAGTATAACAAAGTGAGCATTAAAGGCGCTACGATGGCTTTTATAACCAACGGATATGCCGTACTGATATGGCTTAACGCCACTCCGTCAACGTTTTCTAAAGCGGTCAAGGATTTTTACGCGTTAATCGATTCATTTACAGACGGCGGCGGCGCCAATTGAGTTCAGGCCTTCCAGGTTTCCGCCACCGATAAACGTATTCGAAACCTTTTCCAGAAGGCCGAATTTGCCGCTTCCGCCCGATGCCGCAAGAAAATATTTTATGTCTTCGCCGCCGGAGGAAATCTCCGTTCCCGCCAGGTCATTGTATTCGACGTCACTAATTATTTTTCCGCCTTTTATAATAGATATTTTTTTTGTATCGCTTCTGATAAGCTTTATTTCCCCTTTATAGACTAAAATTTGCGCCGGTGAGCATCCGCCGCGCGGCGCATCCCGCTGGGGCGCAGTATTTACGACAATTCCGCTCTGGGCCGACGCCGAATCGATAGAAAAAACGGTGCCGCTGACGCGGTTATAAAAGACGAAAACCGGCCGCGCCGCCGAATTATCTACCGTAAAAGAATCCGCCGCAAGTGAAAAATCGCTTATTTTTTCTACTTTAGAATACGATAGCCCGCTCGATGCCATATAAAGACCTGTGCGTTTTCCGGCAGGATCGCTGGAAACCATATAAAGATTATTTTTAGCGTCAAAATATAAAAACTTTATATTGCCGTCGCCTGGCCCTGCCGATAAAACTGTTTGAAAATTATCCGCAGTAAGCAGTTCTACAGTTTTTTTACTTTTTAAAGCGGCCGCGAATAATTTTTCGTCCGGGCTTTTCGCGGCTGCCGTAATAAAGTCCTTTTCCGAGCCGTTTGCCGGGTCACTTGCCGCAAACGATATAACCCTGCCGCTTATTTTTTTTTCTTTTTCATCGAAAATATAAATATCGCGTTCATTATCGCTTATAAGCAACGTCTTTTGAATATTTTCAAAGTTGATTATTTCACGGGCTCTAAATCCCAGCAAGCATTCGAATTGTTTTTCGGTTTTTATCGTGTCGCCGAAAATTTTTACGTTATACGATGAATATAGAGGCATCGAACTTACGCCGGCCGCACGAAGCGTGAATGAATAATCAGGCGCCGGAGGCGGTGGAGAAGATGTTGTGTTTGAGACGGTTTCGGCGCCGCGCCCGGACTTATCGCCGCTAATACGCTCTAACGGCGGTTGGCCATAAATAAAAGCCAGCAAGGCGCTTAATAATAATAACGCTATATATAATTTTTTTATTTTTTCGTTTTTCATTTTTTTACCTTTTCACCTTTTCAATTTTTATTGGCTCTTTTTTATTTTCTCTGAATAAAATAAAATTCAATATTTTTTTTGATAAGGGAAGGCGATGGGCCACGGCCCCTCCCTTCCCTTAAAATCCCTTCCAACCCCGATTTCGCCTGACGCTTTATTTCTGTGAATTGCAGCCTTTTCTACCGGCGCTTTAATTCAGGTATGCTCTTTTCGGCAGTTGCCTCAAATCGCTTCATTGCCTTTCGTTCGTTCGCAGACGCGCGCATGCGCGCGTCTGCGCAGCCATAATGGCTTGATGATAAGTCGGCGTTATAGTTTAATTGCAGACATTACGAACTAAAGGCTTTTTTATATTTTATATATAAAGCTCGCAGGGCGAGCCCCAGCCTTAACTATTCACTATCCACTCTACACTATTCACTAACAAAATGAAACGAGGCCTGCCAGTAATATTCGTATAAAATATATCGGCTTTTATTCATTTGCGATTATATTGATAAATTAAAAACAGGAGGCCTTTAGAAAGCCTCCTGTTTTTATTAAACTATTAAATTAGCTTTTTGTGATAAGCTATATTATTCGTAGTTTTTGATCTGGATCTGGGCGCCTGCCGCTTCCGCGCCATCAGCACCAGATTTTACCGTATTACCGCTAGTGTCGGTAGCAGGTTCAAAAAATAAAGTATTTTTTTCATTTTTAGCACCAGTCAAATTTATGTAATGCGTGCCTGGAATTAGTAACGCTTTAGCTGGATTAGCACTAGTATTACCAGCGGCATACTTTATTACAATTTCCTTATAGTCAGCACCGTATGTAACGGTAGCATTTACACCAGTAGCGGATGATAAATCTGTAGGTGCAGCGATAGTTTTACTGTTAGGATTTGCACTTTCAAAGTATCTAAAATGTGCAGTTTTTGCTGCCGGATCATTTGTAGTGCTTGTTGGAGGCGCCGTGTTACCGGCAACTGCATTGCCAAGGTTTACTTCAATGGTACCACCCGTAAAATTTCCATCTTTGTCTCTATTAGCTAAAAATACTTCCTTATTGAAATAAAGATGAAGCCGATCATAACATCTATCAACTTCATTTTGGTCAGAAGTATCCTGGAAATTACCGCCTTCGGGGTTGACTTCGAGTTTCGCGTCAACTAATGTAAGAGCGCCGATGTAAGGAACCGCAATATCATCTTTATTTTCTGGGTGAGACGGGCCGGCGCCTTCTTTATGCTTGCTGTCCGGACCTTTAGAGTAAACGATACCTTTCCGATGTTCCTGTTCGTAACGGTTGCCCCAGGGGTCTTTCATCGTATCTAAGTTGGTGATATATTTACCTTTGAGCTCTTTCATGTACTTATCCTGAACGGTAGTGCCTTCAAGAGAGTTGAACTTCTGAATCGCCTGAACGAAAGTATCGCAGTCCTGTTTTGCTTTGGTTTTCTTGGCGTCTTCGGTCATTGCCGCGAACTGTGGCAATGCAACCGCAACGAGAATACCGATGATGGCGATAACGATCATGAGCTCGATTAACGAGAAACCTTTCCTGTTTCTAAATAACATAAAACTCCTCCTTATTTTTTTGGTAACACTATATACTTGTTTGAAAACGACTTTTTATAACTAAAGTTACTAAACGCAAGTTATATGCCAACTTCTCCGACCAGTCACCAAATCTTGTGTTTTTCTGAATCTCTCGATCAGGCTTGATAAATTTAAAGCAAAATTTCAGATTTAATTATAGCACAACTATAATTAAAAATGCAACATCTAAAAAAAATCGCATTATGCAACAATTAAATGTTGCATAATGCGACACTTGATAATTTTGATGCATCAAAATTATTTTAAATATGTTTAATAACCAAAGAAATTACTGTAATACGATAATGTTCGGCTTTTTATTCCCGGTATAATTATCTATCATTGCGTAATCAGGCGGCATGCCGTCGTATTTTTTTATGGGACAGCACGAACCGGCGGATTCGGCGGACGAACCGTCTTCGGCTATAAATAAAGGGTTAGGATCGTTTTTTGAACCGGTTATATTGATATAAAAATAAGTCGAAAGCTGTCCGAAACTGCCTTCGGGAAAACGGCAGTAAAGTTCATCGCCTGGATAAGACAGCTTACATTTGGCTATAAAATTTTTTTTAATAGGGCTATCGCCTTTAAGAAAATTTTTAGGGCTTTTTTCGTACCAGCGAAAAATTTTACCAGCTCTTGCGTCGCCATCTGAAGATGAATTGGTGATATCGTTAAGAGCCGCTGTGGCTGGGGAAAAATCAATTTCGATTTCTCCTGCTTGAATCGGTTTCAACGAACGGTTAAATTTTAAAATTAATATATCGAATGCTTCTTCGTCGGGCAGGTTTTCGGGATTGACCGCCAGCATCGCTCCGACAAGTGTCAGAGCCCCTATATACTGAAGCGAGACGTCGTCGTTCCAAGTTTTGTCGCGTTTGGCAGAATGCTTTCCGTCAGGGCCGAACGACAACACCAGACCGGCGCCGGTATCAATGGCGTAAGATTTTCCCCAGGGATCTCTTAGCGTATCTAAGTTAGCGATATATTTGCCTTTTAACTGAGAAAGACTGCTCAACCTTGCTTTTTCAAGATTATTAAATTTATTGATCGCGTCAACTATAACCTGGCAATCCTGTTTTGCCTTGGATCTTTTAGCGTCTTCGCTCATCTTTGCGAACTGCGGAAGCGCGACCGCCACAAGAATGCCTATGATCGCTATAACTATCATAAGCTCGATTAATGAAAACCCTGATCTTTTAGAGGAAATAAGCTTGTTTTTTTTCATGCACTTACCAAACTTTTTAAATTTTTTATGAATAAATTATATCACATGAAATTCATTTTCGCAACGCATATTATACTAAATTACTTAAGTTTCGCACCTGAAAACCATTATAAACAGGTTTTATCACAATTAATTTAGACTTTC
>JAKPTH010000522.1 GCA_029571125.1 bacterium | reverse complement strand
AGTTCTGAGAAAGGCTGCCGTTCGAGGTGGAACTGAAAATGCCGCCGATGGAAGAAATACCTTTAAAAATATCGCCTATGGAGTTTATAAGCCCGCCTATGCCGGTGACCACGTTAATGACTTCTTTGCCCTGCGGGTGGTCTATGATGGCTTTGATTTTATCGAAAGTGTTGGATTGTTCGAAGCGTTTTGCGCATTGTACGACATATTTGGTTGAATCTTTGACTTCTTTGAATTTTTTAGCTTTTTTTATGGGCGTCATCCAGGTCATTTTGTCGTATTCTACGATTTTTAAAAGCAAATTGTCGTAGCTGGAGATCATCTGGGAAAATATCGGCCCGTCGTTGTTGGCGTAGCGCGCCCACATATCCGCGCCGGTTATTATGGCGTTATAGACAGTCTGGCCTAAGTCTTTGGTGCCTTCGCGCTTCATTTTTTCTTCGAGCAGTATTCTTTGTTTTGAGGCTTCATAGAATTTTTTGCGTTTTTCGTTGATTTGCCTGTAGATGCCGTAATAGCCGAATACATCGTACCATTTGACCTTTTCCAGTTTGTCATAATCTCTGACCAGATCTATGGCGGCGGTTATTTCGGCTTTTTTAGCCTGCGTCCAGGGCGATTTAACGATATCGTAAATTTTGGTGGAGTCGGAGAGGGTTTTGAATTCGTCGGCGTGAACTATAGAGCCGCAACAGACTGTGTTATATTAAACTCTAAATTTGCCTACTTCAAGATTCATGTTTAATAAAAACATAAATTTTATGCCGCCAATAAATTATCTGCTATATTTTTTTCGTGTTTTTCACTAAATCCGCTATCTATTTTGCCCATTTCCTTTATTATTCCTCGGATTCCGAAAAGTGTCAGCATGCGCGATATGTTGAATACCGTTGCCAGTATTGATGTTTCTGCATTAACTTTTTCTTTGCCCCTCAGAAGAAACTGCCCTGCGCCGAGGTTCCGCTTCATATGACCGAACGGAAGTTCCGCTCTTTCCTTTCGATGGCTGTATATTTCTTGATTTTCTGCTGTTTTATAGTTCTTTTCAAGACGTTCTTTGACTTCTTCGTTTTTCAGCCGAGTTATAGTGCGGCCATTTTTGCTCTGAGTACAAATGTTGAAAAACTTGCATTTCTTGCATATTTTGGCTTTTGCCTTATATATTTTTTCGCCGGTTTCTTTTGTGCAAACATGCCACAGAACGCGATCGCCAGGGCAAAAATATCTGTCGCGGTCAGGGTCGTAAATAAAATTTTTCTTTTCAAATTCTTTGCCGTTGGAGCCTTCGCGCTCTTCGTTGGTTTGTCTGGTTGTCGGGACAACCACATTCATTTCGTTTTCAACTTTTTCCAGATCATTGACGCTTGAATAGCCTGAATCGGCGCAGCCAGTTTGAGGTTTTTTACCTAAAGTTTCTTCGGCGTTGTTCATCTGTTTTGAAAACTGGTTGTTATCGTTGCCTTCAGATACCGCTTCTGCGCTTACTATCAGGCCATTTTTGTTA
>JAKPTH010000495.1 GCA_029571125.1 bacterium | reverse complement strand
TTTAGAGTTGCGCCGGGCCAGCATCATGGGCAAATGCGCAAGCAGGACTTGCGTATTCATGTCGTACCATCCGGTCGATGCATCCGTCTTGCCGTTGATTTTAAGATACACGACCTCGTGCTTGGAATATATTCCTACTGTAGAATCCACGCCTTCGGCCAGGTATACTCTTTTTTCCTTTTTAATATGGTTGACTATCTCCCTGACGCTCTTGCCTACGAATTTATCGGGATGGTAGTGAACGCCGGAAGCGATTATATCCATGTCAAGCCGGCCGCAGAAAGCGAAAATAGAACCATAACATGCCGCCAGAACAAAAATCCTTATAAACTTAATGCGTCTGCCGCTTTCGGAAGCCAGCACTAAAATAGCGCCCGTTATGAGATATAACAGTGAAATCGTTATGATGGAACTCTGCAGGCCAAGATATTTTATCAATAAAAACGGAGCGGCTATAGAGCCCAAAACCGAACCCACGGTGTTAAAAAAGTACAAATTGGCCACGTCGCAGCCGATCGTGGCTTCGCGCGCCCTTATAGCTCCCAGGGCGCAGGTGAAGGCGTAACCGGAAAGAGTTGCCGGAAAAAGCAAAATCATAAGGCATAGCAAATATTGCACTATCATGAATGAAGAAAAATCAGCGTGATATGCGCCGAATATTTTAATAAAAATAAAAGGCGCGGCGGCGAGCAGGGGAATCGTAACTATGCTCGCAGTGGCAAGAAGCATCATCACAACGCCGAAAGCAGCCATACGCGGCGATCTTCTTATAACCAGAGGAATCAGGATCGACCCCGCCGGAATGCCGCATATATATGCCATTAAAATTATCGAAAACGCATAGGTGGAAGTTCCTATTATAAGAACGAGAAGTCGTGCCAGAACTATTTCAAGCGCCAGAGCGCAAAAGCCGGTCACAAAAAAACCGGCCAGGTTTATGAAAAGATAGAGTTTGGGACGGACGGACGCATCATCTGAAGCCGGGCTTTTTAAAGCCCGCTCACGCTCGAAGGCTGCGCCTCCGCCGGCCGGTGTTTCTTCGGCGCCCTTGACGGCTTTAGAACTTATTAAAAAAGCGAGCGAAGCCACGATAACGTTGCCGGCAACGGCGATAAGCGTTGTAACGGTATTGCCGAACATAAATATGAGGTAAAAACCGGCAAGAAATATCCCGGCGACCCCGCCCAGCGCGTTGATTCCATATAAAAGGCTGACCGCGAATTCTTTATTGGCCGGCCTGAATATTCTGACATACGCCGTGGAAACGAAAGGGAGCGTCGCGCCCATAAGAAGAGTCGGAACAATAAGGACCGCTATTACGAATGCGAATTTTGAAACGATCGTGGAAAGCGAAACGCCGGCCGCGTCAATGGCTCCCGAAAAAAACATGAATAAAAGGGCGTAGGCGCCGATAAGCAATTCGAAGATAGCGTAGTATTTAAGCGGCGAAGCCACGCGGTCGGCATATCGTCCGGGCATATATGCGCCTATGGCGAGACCGCCCATATAAGCCGCGGTCACGGCCGAAGCGGAATATATAGTCGATCCAATGCTCAGAGCGAAAAAACGCACCCATAATATTTCGTATATGAGCGCCGAAACTCCGGACAATAAAAAAAACAGCCAGAATATATATGAGACGGCTGGCGACGAACCGCCGCCGTTATTTTTTGGGCTTCGCATATTTTTCAAGGTAAGCTATCACTTTATATACAAGCTTGGATGCCAGGAAGTCCGAGGCGTGGTTTCCCGGTATCGGCATTAACTCCATAAGATCGAAGCCGCATACGTTTTTGTTTTTTACGAGTTCTTTTATGAAATGAAGCGTTTCATACCATAAGAGTCCGCCCGGCTCCGGCGTGCCCGTGGCCGGAACGATCGAAGGATCGAGGCCGTCGATATCTATGGTGAGGTAAACGTCATCGTAGCCCTTAAGCGCTTTGATTATATCGGGAGTTTTCTCCACGAGCCTTCCGGCGACTTCGTGACCGTGAAATATTTTGACGCGGCTCTTTTTGATATAAGCCGCCTCGTCGTCGCAGTAAGAGCGTATCGCTACATGCACGGTTTCAAGCTTGAACTCTTCCCTTACTCTGCGCATAACGCAGGCGTGGTTATACTCTGTCCCTTCGAAGTCGGAACGCAGGTCCGAATGCGCATCTATCTGCACGACCGCCATTTTTCTTCCCGCTTTTTTGAGCGCCTTATGATAAGCGGCTATGGGAGAGTAAGAAATAGAATGCTCGCCGCCGAGAGTTATGAGATATTTTTTATCGGCAACTATCCTGGCGCAAATTTTTTCGAGATTTTTTAAAAACTTATCCACTGCGCCCATATGAGGCTCCGCTGCAGGAAGCGTGCATATTCCGGCCTCATATGGATTCGAATCGGTTTCGATATCGTAAAGCTCCATGTTCATGGAGGCGCTTATGATGGCCGCGGGCCCCTCGCGCGTTCCAACCCTGTAGGAAGTTGTAGAATCATATGGTACCGGAAGAACAACGTATTTAGAGCTTTCATAGTCGCAGCATTCTTCATCAAGGCCGCCGAAACCGAATCTGGGCCTTAAACCTTCAAATTCCATTAAAATAACCACCTTTATTTTTAAATTTTAAATCAGGGCTCGTGCCTTGTTCCGTGAATGGAACATCTGATAGTGCGTTCTTTTATATTATTGCTCGAACTGTTCTCCAGCTTGAGCGTTCCGCCGAACGGACATTTGACGGGATCTTTTAAATAACCGGAGCTTACGAGTTCGTTTATAAAACTGTCGGAAATGGTTTCCGAATAATTTTCATTGTTCGTGTTTAAAGAATGCTGAGTTATCGCGCCTTCGAGCGTAAACATATTTTTCTTGCATGTCTTAATAAGGGCCTGCGCTTTGGCGCGTTGATAATAGCCGAATCCCATGGACATAAGTATTCCGATTACGGCTATAACTATCATCATTTCAATAAGCGTAAATCCGACCTTTGCTCCACAGGAATTATTTTTTTTCAGTTTTTCATTCATGATCGCTCGCTTTCGTTTTAAAAAACGCTTTCTTACTTTTCATCGATATCGTTTGAAGCGATAAGTTTTTTAGGCTTCTGCGGTCCGTCGTAAACCGTCGTAGCCGTAAGGCGTTCGCCTTTAAGTATTTCTATGGCTTTTATCAGCTGAACGTCGCCCGGTTTTATATCGTACTTTTTCAGAGTGTCCGCGCTTAAAAGCACGTTTTCAGCGGTTTTGCTTTCGGTTCCGTCCGCGTCGCGCCCCGAGGAAATATCGTAAAGCTCGGCCATCTCTTCAGACGAAAGAACTGACTGGTCTATGGTGATGTCCGGATCGATTCCGACGTTATGTATCGAGCGGCCCGAAGGCGTAAAATACCATGCGGTAGTTAAAATAAGGCCCGCGTTGTTTTCCATGGGGATGACCGTCTGAATGACGCCTTTACCGAAAGTTTTAACGCCTATCAGTATCCCTCTTTTATTGTCCTGAATTGCGCCCGAAACGATTTCGGACGACGAAGCGGATCCTTTATTTATAAGGACTATAAGCGGATAAGGAGGATGCGAACGGTAGTAAGACGAAAGGTTCAACGTTTTTCCGTCACGGCTTTTTACCGTAACGATAGTGCCCTTGTCTATGAATTTACGGGAAACGTCTATCGCCGAAGTCAGAAGCCCGCCCGGGTTATCGCGCAAATCGAGTATCAGAGCTTCGATTCCCTTAGCCTCGAGATCGGTGAGTTCTTTTTCAAGATCCGGAGCCGTGGTTTCGGTGAACTGAGAAATTCTGACATAGCCAATCTTATCGTCAACCATTTTTGACTTTACGGTCTTAAGCGGTATAACGTCGCGGCTTAAGATAAAATCCCTGGGTTCGCTGAAACTTGGACGCCATATCGTAAGGGTTATTTTAGAACCCTTTTTGCCTCGCATTTTATTTACGGCATCGTGCAGATTTAGCTTTTCGGCATCTTCGCCGTCTATTTTTATTATCTTGTCTCCGGATTTAATGCCTGCGCGTTCGGCCGGAGTATTGTCTATGGGCGATACAACGGTAAGTATTTTGTTTTTGATGGAAATAACGATTCCCACGCCTTCAAACTCGCCGGACGTGTCGGATTGCATGTCTTTGAAATTTTCGGGTTCGAGATAGCGGCTGTAAGGATCGTTGAGCGATTCGAGCATGCCGTTGATCGCTCCGGTAAGCAAATCGCTTTCTTTGATATCTTTTTTGATATAATCGCTTTTTATAAGGCCGAAGACCTTGCGCACTATATTTAAATTATCCAGCGAGCTTATATCTACCGAGCCGGCATGAGCGAAACCGGCGCCGGCCGTAAAAAGCCAGAGTAAGGTGAGGATAGAAAAAGTATTTAATTTTAGCGGTATCCTGTTTGTTAAATTCATAAATTTACGCTTAAGCCTCCATATTATAATTATACTACTAAACCGGTCTTTTTTCAAGTCAAGGAATTATAAATAATCCATCGGATCTTTGGCGTTGCCGTTGATCCTGATTTCAAAATGAAGAAAAGGCTTGGTTTCAGGCGCTTCCGTTTTTTCTTTTAGCCGCCCGATAACCTCGCCGCGCTTTACTTTCTGCCCCATGCCCACTTCGATTACCGAAATGTGCGAATATAAAGATGTTATATTGCCGCCATGCTCGACTATGATAAGTTTTCCTACGCTTTTCATCTCGCCTTTATATTTTACCCTTCCGTCCGAGGACGCAAGAACTTCTTCGCCATAGGCGCCGCTTATATCTATGCCTGAGTTAAAGTAGTTGACGTTATACTTTGGGTCTTTCTGCGTGCCGTAAAAACTCAAAACGTTTTTGCTTTCTTTCAGCGGCCAAACGAAGGTCAGCGTTGATATATCAACCGAAACTGTGCTTTCTTCCCGCACCGCTCCGGCGGCGTTTTGCGGGCCTGCCTCGGCCGGCGGGGCGGTTGCGGTTTGAACGGCTGGCGTTTCAGGCGCTTTTTCCTCGGCCGGCGGGGCGGAATCGATTATCTGTTTTTCGACGCGTTCTTTTTCAAGAAACAGTACGCTGAGTTCCTGTTTAAGGCTTAATTCCTGGTCGTAAAGCTGGCTTATCTGGCCGCCCATTCTTTCGCTGGTTTTTTTCAGGCTTTTTTCGTAATCCTGGCCGTTCTGCTTGAGCAGCTCGATCTCTTTTATTTTTATATTGAGCTCTTCTCGCTGCTTTTTAACTACCGCTACCTTTTTAGAAATATCGGATATAAATTCGGTGTCGAATTTTATTATGCGTGTCAAATAGCTTAAATTAACGTAAAAATCAACAAAAGAACCGGCTTTAACTATATAATCCATTTTTTTTCTGAAAGAATTCTTATATGCCGCCTTGATGCGGTCGCTGAGCATTATTTTTTTGCGAAGCAAATTGTCGGTGCTTAATTTTAACGTTTTCGACAGCTTAACTTTTTCCTCGTATAAATCACGGCTTTTTTTTTCGTTTTCATCGAGCCTTTTGCGCGACGCCTGATATTCTTCGTCGTTTATCCGCCTTGCGCTCTTGCCTGATTCGATTTTTTCTTTTACCTGCTCGATCTCGCTCTGTTTTTTATTGATAAGCGCCTCTATCTCGTAAAGCCGGTCTTTTAGCTTCATGCTCTGCTGATTTTCCGCGTCGGCCTTAGTTTCGGCGGGAACGGCAAATGAAACCTGCGCGCAAAGGCAGAAAGCCGCCACTAAGGCGGCCGCGACCGGACGGTATAAAATATTTATTCCCTTTCGGATAATATGCTCGATGTTGACCATAACGCCCCGATTATTCCCTGCAATATGCCTACGACAGTTAACTTCCAGCCGATTTCCAGCATGGAAACTTCCGATTTAAAGCCGCTTAAAAACTGAATGCTCTTAGCGATTTCCAGTATGGCGCTATTTTTCAAAAAAAGAACGAGCAATATGGCGAAAGCCGAAGAAATAAGCCCTAGCGCCATTCCTTCGATTATATAAGGCCATTTCACATACCAGTCGGTAGCTCCTACGAGCTTCATTATTTCGATATCGCTTCTGCGAGAATAAATAGTTAATTTAATGGTGGCCGCCGTCACTATAACCGAGGTCAGAATGAAAAGCGCCAGGAATATAACGCTGAACTGCTTGAATTTTTCCGATGCGGTAAGAAAATTATGAACGTTTTCGCCGCCGTAAGTGATTTCGTTTATTATAATTCCGTTTTCTTTTTTCAGGCGTTCGGCGACGGTTTTTAGCGATTGCGGAGTCCTGACTTTTATACGCAGCGATGACGGCAAAGGATTGTCTTCGATTATGGAAAAAATTTCATCCAGTTCCGCTATGTCTTTTTTTAATTCTTCGCGCGCCTTTTCCTTGTTGACGTACTCCACTTCTGCGACTTCGGGATACGCCCTGACCGAAGGTATAATCGCGTCCTTTAGAGTTCTCTCGTTAAAGCCGTCTTCTAAAAAGACTACTATCTGAAGGTTGTTTTCGATGTCTTTAAGAACGACCTTGAAAAAATTCTGCGTAACGATAAAAAAACCGAGCAGGCTGAGCGCGGTAGTCATAATAACCGCCGCGCTGAAAAGCATCGTAGCGCTTTTTTTCATCGATATCCATGTTTCAGCGAGTATATACGTAAAACTGTGCATAATCCTCCATCATGCATAAAAACGCCCGGGCTCAGGCCGTATCGTAATCGAAATTACCGCGCGGCTCGTCTTTTACGAGGCGCCCGTCTTTGAGAACCAGAACGCGCTTACGCATTCTATCGACGAGTTCTTTGTTG
>JAKPTH010000449.1 GCA_029571125.1 bacterium | reverse complement strand
CTAACGCCGCCGCTAAAAAAATCATATCCAGGGCGGTATATAAAATAGTCAAAAAAAGCCGCAACCTCTGGGACGATATGCTTTATGAAAACAAGGTTTTCGGTGATATTTCACATATAGCCCCCGCGCTGGTCATAATGGCTTTTACAGGTTACTTTCCTTTCTGGCGAGAATTCTTAAATAAATTCGCGATGATTTATTTAACGCTTATCGGCTACATAACCATCGACCGGCTCATCGACTCCGTTGAATGCATTTATAAAACGTACGAGGTGGCTAAAGAAAAACCCATTACGAGCTACCTTCAGGTTTTAAAGATCTTCTGCATAATAGTCTGCCTGATAATATCGGTGGGTGTTATAGTAGAAAAGTCTCCCTGGACGCTTTTAAGCGGCATAGGCGCCATGACGGCCGTTCTGATGGTGATATTCAAGGACACCATAATGGGCCTCAGCGCCGGAATACAGCTTTCGGTCAATAAAATGCTTCACATAGGCGACTGGATAGAAATGTCAAAATACGGGGCCGACGGCGAAGTGATAGAAATAACCCTGAACACGGTTAAAGTCCAGAACTGGGACAAAACGATAATCATGATACCGGTTTACAACCTCATATCCGAGCCTTTTAAAAACTGGCGCGGCATGTACGCCGCCGGCGGAAGGCGCATCAAACGTTCCGTATATATCGACGTATCGAGCATAAAATTCTGCCCTCCGGAAACTCTCGACGGATACCGCCGGTCCGCATCTATCTCCGAAAGGCTCGAGACCGGGTTTAAAGCAATGGACGAACGCAGGCATTCCGGCGGCGAAAATCAAAATGAACCGGCCGACGGCCCGCGCGAAATGACCAACGTGGCCGTTTTCAGAGCTTATATAACCGGCTTCCTTAAAAAGCACCCGGCCGTAAACGATAAAATGCACATAATGGCGCGCCTTCTTCAGCCTTGCGAACACGGGCTGCCCGTGGAAATATACGCTTTCTGCCGGCGCACCGAGTGGGAATTTTACGAATCCGTCCAGGCCGAAATAACGGAGCATCTGCTCGCCATCGCGCCGAGTTTCGACCTTAAAATATACCAGAAACCGGCCGGCGCCGATTCAAGAACCATAAAATAAAAGCTATACGGTTATGCCGTACGCGCAGCTTTCAATAAAGCGCCGTGATCAAACAATAATAAAATAATAATCGGAGAAAATAATGCCTAAAATAGTTATCGCCACCAGAAGAAGCCCGCTAGCGCTGATACAGGCCCGCCACGTCAAAACTCTTCTTTCGGAGGCCCATCCCGAAAACGAATACGAACTTCTGGAAATAGTCACCGAAGGCGATAAAATCCTCGATTCTCCCCTGGCCGATTTCGGCGGCAAGGGCCTTTTCGTAAAAGACATTGAAAAAGCCATAATAGAAAAACGCGCCGACCTGGCCGTCCACAACGTCAAGGACCTTCCTGCGGCGCTTCCGCGCGAGCTGTACATAAGCGCGATATTGAAACGTGAAAACCCTTTCGACGCGCTCATATCAAGAGATAAAAAAAGGCTCGTCGAGCTTCCGAAGGGCTCCAGGATAGGCACATCAAGCTCCAGGCGCAAGGCGCAGCTTTTAAATATACGTCCCGATCTGGATATAATCCAGCTCAGAGGCAACGTAAATACGCGGCTCGAAAAACTCGCCGGCGGAGCGTTCGACGCCATAATTCTCGCTTTCGCGTCGCTGGAAAGAATGCAGAAGACCGATCTTTGCTCGCAGATATTAGACGACCGGCTTATGGTTCCGGCCTGCGGCCAGGGCGCGCTGGCGGTTGAATCCAGAAAGGGCGATAAAGCAATTTCCTCTCTGGCGGATTGCCTGAACGACAAAAAAACTTTCCTCGAAATAGAGGCCGAACGAACCGTCCTGGCGCGCCTTAACGCCGGATGCCACGCGCCCGTCGGCATATACTGCCACACGCTTTCCGACGGCCGCTTTCACCTTAGCGCTTCAATTATAACGCCGGACGGAAAGCGGATTATCAATTCGACGCGCGTCGGCATTAAAAACGTCATAGCCGGCTTCGAACTGGCCAACGATCTTCTCGACCAGGGCGGCAAAGAAATACTCGACTCCCAGAGAAAACTTCCGGCCAAACAATAATATGATTAAAAAAGACATTTTGACGGCAATCGAAAAAACCATCGGCGAATGCGGCGCGTCGTCCGCGGTCGAATCATTTCTCGATTACGACGGCGGCAGCGGAATATTAAAGTGCGGCGAATTCCAGATTCCCATAAAAGAAAAAAAAGTCTTTATCTGCGGGTTCGGAAAATGCGCCGCCGGAATGGCTTCGGGAGCTTTAAAAAAACTCGGCGAAAAAATAGAGTCCGGCATCCTTTTGTCTTATGAAAACTCCAGCATAGGCGGCAAAATATCCATTTTAAAATCCTCGCATCCCCTGCCGGACGCAAACACTCTCGCCGCTTCGGCCGAAATGGTCGAATTCGTCAAAGCGGTTCCCGAAAAAGATCTTCTGATCTGCCTGGTCTCCGGAGGCGGGTCTTCCTTTTTTGAAATACCGGCCCCGGGAATCGATTTTAACGATTTACCCGCTTTGAACAAATCCCTCATCCAATCTAAAATGCCTATCGCCGAAATAAATATCGTCAGAAAAGCAGTCTCGGCGGTAAAGGGCGGCCGGCTCCTTAAACACATAAAATCTTCGCTTATAACCCTCGCGGTGAGCGATACCGCCGGCTCCGACCCCGCCGACATAGCATCCGGCCCAACATGGCCGTGCGTCATAGACAAAGCCGCGGCGCTCGATATATTAAAAAAATATCATATAGACGTTCCCGCCGGAGTCGTTTATCATCTGCAAAACTCGCCGGCGGATTGCGTAAAATGCTCAGTCAATCTCAATTCTAAAAATAATATTTATAAAGTCGTCGCCGACAACGCCGCATTCGTAAAAACGCTCGCCGGAGAGCTTTCCAGGAAATTAAACGCGCGCGCCTTCGCCGCCGGATTTTTCTTGACCGGCGAAAAAGGCCGCGGCCTCGATTATTTTATGGACTCGATAGGAAAAATAGCCGGAGAATATCACGAAGATTTTATATTCGCTGCCGGCGGAGAGATACCGGTTTCGGCCGGCCCGGCTTTCGGCCGCGGCGGGCGCTGCCAGCACTTCGCGCTAGGCGCAATGAAAATTTTAAAAGAACGCGGATTAAATCTTAAAAAAATAACGCTCGCCGCTATGGCTACCGACGGAATCGAAGCTTTCACCGACGCCGCCGGAGCCATATTCGACGAACGCGACCTCGAAAACGCCGAAACGGAAAGCATAGCCGGCCATCTGGATTCGGCCGACAGCTACGGCTTTTTTGAAAAAAACGGCGGCCTTATCAAAACCGGCGCCACGGGCTTAAACGTCAACGACGTTTTTATAGCTTATTGCCAAACTTAATCTTTATTAATCTAGCATGAAAGATTGACAATAACCTATCTATAACGTATAATAAGCGCATGGATAACAGCTCCAACCATCCGTCATTAGTCCGCGCCGACGCTTTTATATTGCCGCTGATCTTAACTGCCGGTATAATATTTACCGCTGATTTTAAAACCTTTTTCGATATATTTTTGTACGACGAAAGTTCATATCTATATAGCGGAGCGAATCTGCTAAAATCAGGATTGCCCGCAGCGGAAGATTCCGTTCTATATTCCGTGTGGTATTACGTATTATCCATTATTAAACCCGACAGAATCGAACTTTTCTTTTTTAACTTCAGACTTTTAACGATCATATTGCCTTTATTTTTTTATATTTTACTCAGACAAAATAAAGTTTCACCATTTGTAAGCACAGTTATGTCTTCGCTGCTGATGATCATGCCTGTAAATTTTTTGGCCGTTCCGAAAGTTTCACACCTGGCCCTGAGCTTAATATTTATCATTATGATATTTGCATGCCGCGCTCGATCAGTTCTTCAACTTTTTTTGGAAACTTCACTGGGATCGGCTATAGTTATGTTTATCCGTCCTGAATATTACTTATCCTGTTTGAGCGCATTCGCGTTTTTTTTGGCCGTTCTATATTCCGAACGTAAAAATATTTCAAAATTAGCCGCGACAGGTTTTATCGCTTATTCGTTATTTTACTTTATTTTTCTCGGCGCCACAGGCTATTCTTTAGTTTCGGGCAAAAGAAGCTTCGTGGCTTTCGGACAGCATTTTTCATGTAATTGGCTAAAATCAAAGCATATACGTTTAAGTCCATGGAACGACTGGAACGAAATCGTATCCGATGTTTTCGGCCCGGCCGATAGCATCGCGAAAGCTTTTTATAATAATCCGCAGGCTTTTTTATGCCATATCGCAGATAACGAAAAAGAGTTGATTAAAAAAATTCCCACAGCCTTTACTATACTTTCAATATTATCTTTTTTATTTTATTTTTCAACTGCGCGCGCCAATTTTTTCTTGTTCGGAAATTTTCTTATAGCTATAAGCATATTTATTTTACCTGGAATAATCTCAATGATACTTTTCTTTCCCAGAGACCATTATTTTCTTATCACAGGCTCATTAATAGCGTCGGCCTTGATAACTTTATTGTTCGGCGGCGCGCCTGAAACCGAAAGATCAATTTTTAAACAAATAATATTGCCTGCATTAATAGTAATTACATTAATTCCGGCATTAAATTATAAATATGAAAATTTTCAGCAATCAAATATTAGCGTTATCTGGTTAATCCAGTCTTTGAAGATCACCGGTCACGTAAATATGCTGGAAGCCGAAGGCGGCTATTATATATATATTGGCGATAATTTTAATTGGGTTTCGCCAGATAAAAAAAATATTAATTTCAATCTTTTTATTGAAAATGAAAAAATCAACATGATTGTGGTTTCCGATCAGCTTTCCATGGACAGACGCTTCAGAGACGATAAACAATGGAGGGCATTCGTTAAAAATTGCGCGAAAGAAGGATTTGTTAAATTTAAAATTTCAAGCAGCGATAAAACGATAATCGTCAAATCCGACTTAATTGAAAATAAAAAATCTTAACCGCGCAACTTACAAAACAAACCAAAATATCAATATAATATAAATATTAATTAAAATTCTTGATTCCTGACAATTTTAGGGGTATAATCAAGGCATGGATTCGTTCATCAAAGCTTTTATGCTCGGCCTCAGCCTGAGCCCGGTATGCCTGTTCACCTGCACGCCGCTCGTGGTGCCTTACGTCTTAAGCGGCGGAAACGGTTTTTTAGAGTCGCTTAAGGTAAGCGCCAACTTTCTATTGGGCCGCTTTGCAGGCTACATGGCCGTCGGTACCTTCGCCTGGTATATAAGCAAGGCCATATTTAAAAACGCCGCGGCCAAAAACGTAATAAGCGGCATTTCTTTTTTCGTCCTGGCCGCGTTTTTATTGCATCACGCCCTTATAAAATCCAAAAGCGCTTCCTGCGGCTGCGGAGCAGATACCGGCGGCGCGCCTTCCATTCTGAACGGATACTTTTCTAAAACCGCTCTGGGCCTCGGATTTTTAACCGCCTTCAACATATGCCCGCCCATTCTCATAGCCGTTTTCGAGGCGGCTAACAGGCACGGCCTTATGAGCGCGTTATTTTTTTACGTGGCATTTTTTACCGGCTCTTCAATTTATTTTATAATCGTGCCCTTTCTCGGCGCCGCCTGCCGCGGAAAAACCGCGGTGAATATCGGCCGCGTCTGCGCCGTCGTGATCGGCGCATATTATCTTTATCAGGGCGTTTTCAAGACCGTAGGCGGACTGGCTTTAATTTGGAAATGATAACCGCGGGGTGATTTAAGTGGGATTCGTTATAGGCATGGCCGGCCATGTCGATCACGGGAAGTCGAGCGTTATTAAAGCCCTCACGGGCATAACCACGGCTCGCTACCGCGAGGAAATAGAGCGCGAAATCACGATCGATATAGGTTTCGCTCACATACAGATCGAAGGCGTGGGGCCGGTATCTATAATCGACGTCCCCGGTCACGAAGATTTCGTCCACAATATGCTGGCCGGAATTTTCGGCGCCCGGCTCGCCTTGCTCGTTATCGCCGCAAACGAAGGAATCATGCCGCAAACGGCCGAGCATTTCGACATCCTCACCCACTGCGGCGTTTCAAAGATTATCGTGGTATTAAACAAAGCCGACCTCGCCGCCGCTTACGATATCGAATACCGCAAAATGGAAATCGAGGACTTTTTAAAAGGCACTAAATTTGAAAATTCTAAAATAATAGAATTCTCGTCGAATACAAAAACCGGAGCCGAAAAATTAATCGCGGCAATCAAAGAGGAAATCACGGCCATTAACCGGCCTTCCGACGACAACGGCGACGATAACCGCAAAACCGTTCTCTATCCCGTAGACCGAGTTTTCGAAAAACCCGGCTTCGGACAGATATTAACCGGCACCCTTATCGAAGGCCGCTTGAAATCCGACGAAACCGTTTCCATTATGCCGGAGGGCGAATGTAAAATCCGCGCCATAGAGTCGCATTCCAGAAAACTCTCCGAAATCGGCGGCAACTCCCGCGCCGCGCTTAATATTACCAGGACGCGAGACGCCGAAATAAGACGCGGCTCCTTTCTCGTTTCTCCCGAAATAGCTTCATTATACAAAGTCCTTACCGTCAGGCTTACGGCGGTTAAAAATCTCAGGCACCCCGTTAAAAGCGGCGCCGGAATCAAATTTTATTTTTATTCCGCCTGCTACGCCGCTAAACTCAGGCTGCTGGATGCCGTCTCGCTCGAAGCCGGAAAAGACTGCTTCGCTCAGATAGTTTTGAGCCAGCCAGATTTCGCGCTTATATTCAAGCCGTTCATAATAAGGACCCACACCGACGAAGAAACCATCGGCGGCGGGATTATTTTAAACTGCTCGCCGGAGTTAGTTAAAAATAAAAAAGCCGTACTGAACGGCGTTTCAATTTTTTCCGAAAGCGGCGGCGAACGAGCTTCGTCTTTTCCAAAACTTCTTTTTAAAGACCATATGCAGCGCCTCGGCTATATGGAAGTATCTGCCGCCTGCGCCGCCTTTAAAACACTCAAGGGAAAAATAGCCGAAACCGTAACGGCCGAAGCCGGAGACGATAAATACCGCATAATAAAAGAACGGTTCCTGACCGGCGAAAAAGCCTTCCATAGAACTACTGACAAAATATTAAACGCGCTCGCCGCGCATTTAAATTCTAACTCCTTAGTATCGGCGGTTTCAAAGCCGGAACTCGTCGGCCTATGCGTCGCCAATCCCGGAGAAGCCGATACGGCCTTTTATTCATACGCCATAGACGCTCTTATTTCCGAAGGCAGGCTCAAAAGCGCCGACGGCTCGATAACCCCCGCCGCCCGCGAAAAATCCGACGCGGCCGCAACGCTCGATAAAGACTCCGAAATCATTAAACGCAAGATACTCAAACTTTTCGATTCCGAACCGCTCACGCCGAAAACCCTCGACGACGCCAGAGCCGGCGTCGCTAAAAACCAGGCCGAACTTTTCAATAAAGTGGTCAAATTTTTAGAGAACGAAAAAATAATCCGGAAAATATTCGAAAATTATTATATAACCTGTGCGCAGTCCGAAAAATATGTCGCGGCTATAAAAGAAATCCTCGCCCAAAAACCTTCTTTCACAGTCATCGATTTCAAGGATAAAACCGCGCTCTCCCGCAAATACGCCGTGGCGATACTCGAATTTTTCGACAGGACCGGAGTCACGGTTAGAAAAGACAACGACAGGCAGTTAAAATAGTCCGCCGGAAACGACAGCCCATAAAAGAATATTTAAAAATTTGAATATGCAGGAATAATATAATGAATATTGAACTAAATAATCTAAAAGAATCTACGGCTTTTTTAAATACGCTTATAGACAATATCACCTCCGCCATTTTTATCGTGGACAACGGCATGGAGGTGCGCAGCTTTAACGATTCGTTCAAAGCGCTTTTCAACGCGAGCGAATCCGAAACGTTCGTTAAAAGATGCGGAAACGCGATCGGCTGCTATTACGCCGTCACCGAAAACAAGCAATGCGGCGACACGTCATACTGCACCGTATGCTCTCTCAGAAAATCCCTCATTACGGCGCTTACTAAAAAAGTTCCGGCCTACCGAGAAAAATTGATCAGGGAATTTTATATCGGCGGCGTTAAAACGCTCAAGCATCTTAGATATACCACGAAATATATAGACTGGAACGGCGCCATCATGGTGCTTGTAATAGTTGACGACATTACTGAAATCGAAACTCAAAAATTAAAATTCGTGGAATTGAACGAACAGAAAAATAAGCTGCTCGGAATGGCCGCGCACGATCTTAGAAACCCCATAAGCGTCGTTAATATGTACTCGAGTTTCATACTCGAAGACTTAAGCGACCAGCAAAGCCAGTACGCAGATTTCGTAAATGAAATCAATAACGCCAGCAAATTTATGCTCACGCTTCTTTCCGATATACTCGACCTTTCAAAAATAGAGGCCGGCAGTCTCAATCTCGAAATTAAAGAACAAGACTATAAAGCTTTTTTAGAACATAATATCAAATTGAACCTCGTCATAGCCGAAAAGAAAAAAATTTCCATTGGACTCGAATACGCCGTGGAACTGAACGTTATAAAATTTGATAAATACAAGCTGGAGCAGGTTCTAAATAACCTGATCGGAAACGCGATTAAATATTCTTATCCCGAAACCAGGATCACCGTAAAAGTAAGCGCGCCGCACCGGGGAAAAATACTTACGGAAATCATGGACGAAGGCCAGGGAATACCCGCGGAAGAACTCGAAAATATATTCGTAGAATTTAATAAATCAAGCGTGCAGTCTACGGGCGGCGAAAAAAGCACCGGACTCGGACTCGCCATTTCTAAAAGAATCATAGAAGGCCACGGCGGAAAAATATCCGTTATGAGCGAAGTTAAAAAGGGCTCTAATTTTTATTTCGAACTGCCTTTATAAATAAGCGCGGACGCATAAGCGGCCATGCCTTCGGCGCGGCCCAGATGCCCCATTTTTTCGTTGGTGGTGGCTTTCACTCCGACGGCGGATTCGTCGATTTGAAGCGCGCGCGAAATGTTTTCTTTCATCGCCGGAACGTGAGGAGATATCTTCGGCTTTTCAGAAATCAATACCATATCCACGTTTATTATAATATAATTTTTATCGGCAAGAAGCCCTCTCACCTTCTCTAGAAGCTTCATGCTCGATATATTTTTAAAGTTGTTATCGGTGTTCGGAAAGTAATAGCCTATATCAAAAAGGCCCGCCGCGCCCAGCAACGCATCCATCAGCGCGTGTATCATAACGTCGGCGTCGGAATGGCCTTCCAGGCCGAAATCGGACGGCACCCTGACGCCGCACAGCACCAGCGGACGGCCGGCTTTAATTTTATGCGTGTCATAACCTATTCCGGTTCTTAAATTTAAAATATCCATCTTACCTCGAAACCATTCATATATTTAATAACTTCATGTCAATTCATTCAATATCGCTCAGACGCTCTTTCTTGCGCAAAGCTTCGGCGAAAAACACCTGGCCCGAGCATCCGCCGCAAGAATGTCCTCGAGCGAAGGGGCCGCCACGAATTCCTTTAAATGCTTATCCATAGCCTTTTTTATAAATTTAGATATGTCAGTGAATTTTATGCGGCCCGCTAAAAAATCACGCACGGCCGATTCGTTGGCCGCGTTTAAAACCGCCGGCATCGTGCCGCCCCTGCGGGCCGCATCGTACGCTAACGACAGGCACGGAAAATTGCTGACGTCCGGTTCTTCGAAACTCAGACTGCCCGCCTTCACAAAGTCAAAAGGCTTTATATAATTAATAGGCAGCCTTTCCGGATAAGAAAGGGCGTAGCTTATGGGAATGCGCATATCGGGATATCCCATCTGCGCAAGCACCGAGCCGTCGTTCATCTCCAGCATCGAGTGTATTATAGACTGCGGATGCACTACCACGCTTATTTTATCGAGCTCCAGATCGAAAAGCTTCATGGCCTCTATCACCTCGAGCCCTTTATTCATTAGCGTCGCCGAGTCAACGGTTATTTTCGCGCCCATGCTCCAGTTCGGATGCCTGAGCGCCTCTTCCGGCTTCACTTTTTCAAGCGCGGCCGCGCCGAAACCCCTGAAAGGGCCGCCCGACGCCGTTATTATTACGCGCTTTACCTCCGACCGCTTCACGCCCTCGAGCAGTTGAAAAATCGCGCTGTGCTCCGAATCTATCGGGATTATACGAACCTTCTTGCGCGCCGCTTCGCTCATTACTATATCGCCCGCGCACACTATGGTTTCTTTATTAGCCAGACACACTTTCTTCTTCTTCTCGATCGCCGCAAGCGTCGGCAGCAGCCCGATTCCGCCTACGACCGAAACCACCACGGCGTCTGCGCTTTTATCCGACGCCGCCGCGATATTGCCTTCTTCGCCCGTATATACCCGGACGCTCAATTTCGATTTTTTTAACTTATACTCCAGTTCGTCTTTCGCCGCCGGCGAATATGCCGAAACAAAACGCGGATTGAATTTTTTGATCTGCTTTAACAGTAGATCTATGTTGGAATTGCAGCTTAACCCGGCTACGCTGTATTCGCCCGGATTGTTAGATATCACCTCGAGCGTGGAAACGCCGATAGACCCCGTCGAGCCTATTATGACAATATTTTTTCCCATGGAACCGCCCTTCGCGTTTTAGTCAGTATGACCTTATACGTTTTTGAATATTTCCTGTGCATCTCCGCTTGTATTTTTTCGTAATGCGCATTCAACTCTTCCGGAGTTTCACGCGGATCCAGAAGCACGTACATCGAAGAGCCGGAACCGGTCATCATTACGTTTTTATAGCCCATTAAATATAACGCTTCCTTTAAATCGCGGATCTGGTGCTTCCTGGCAAAAACAGGCTCTTCAAGCTTGTTATACAGGTTGGCCCCGATTTCGGCGAACCCCGCTTCGCCCATCAGCGCGGCTATCTTTTCGGCGCGCGCAACCGCCACGGCGCGTATCCTGGCCTCTTCCTCGCCCTTGATCGAAGAAAGATCGTATTTCACGAAATTCTTGACGTTGTTATAAGCGTCGCGCGACGAAACTTCGAAATTAGGATAAACCAGCACCAGCGGCCATGGGTTGAAATCGTAAAAAGCGGTGAATTTTTCGCCTATGCCCTCGGCCAGTATGGCGCCGCCTTTCAACCCGAACGCCACGTCCGCACCCACGCGCCCCGCTATCGCCATCAAAAGCTCCTGTGAATAATTGAAATCAAACAGATAATTCAACGCCTTGAGCGTGGCCGCCGCGTTAGAAGAGCCGCCGCCCAGACCCGCGCCGGTAGGCACTTTTTTATCGAATAATATATAAATATATGCCGTTTCAGCCAGCTTCTTGAACGGCACGTGGGAAAATAACTTTTTCACCGCTATCGCCACCGTATTAAGGCTGTCGCACGGAACGCTGAAACATTTTTCCGTATCGTCTTCGGAAACTATTATCAGCTTTATATTTTCAGATGCCAGAAATATCGAGCCGCTCGCCGCTTTTTTATAAGGCAGCTTGAATATCTTGGCCACGTAATCGGGAGTATGCTCGATTTTGGAAACGTAAAAATGGACGTAATCGCAAAGGTCGATCGATGAAAATAAAGTTATTATCTCGTGATACCCCTGCGGGTCCGGCATTTTTTTTATTACGTCGAGAAAAAGGTTTATCTTAGCGTATGAATTTACCTTAAGAGGCTTATTGTAAATTATATTCGCTTCCATCGTTATATAAACACCACTTTTCTATTTAATGACTGCTTTGAGGTACTCAAGGTCTTCCGCTGTAGTAATTTTAAGATTATCCGAAGGACTTTTAAATACTTTCACTTCATACCCGAAATGAACGGCCAGCGAAGATTCGTCGGTAAATGACACGGACCCTAATCCGGCCGCCTTTAAATGCATGTCGAAACATTCCAATAATATTTTTAAGTTGAAAATCTGCGGCGTCACCACTTTATATATTTTATCGCGGTCCTCATAGCCTCTGATAAAGCCCGCACCGTCCACACGGCACAGCGTGTCGTACGACGGCGACGCCAGCGTGAGCCCCGCAAAACGGCCGCCGGCTGAAAACGCTTCGAAAAATACTTCGGCCGCGCTTTTAAACGACGCTTCGGAAAAATTAGGCCGCGCGCCGTCGTGTATAACCACCGCCGCGTTGCCCGGATTTCGAACTAAAGATAATATTTTGAAAAGACCCTTCAACACCGACTCGGAACGCACCGCGCCGCCGGCCGCCTTATAAACCGGCATGCCGAACGGCTTCGAACCCCGCGCGCCGCCGAAATAATCGGACGACTTTTTCATCATGGAGTCGAACGCCGCTTCGTCGCGTTCTGCTATTACCGCTACCGCCGCGTCTATAAAAGACATGCGGTCGAATTTATAAAGCGAATGAAAAAGAACCGGCGCGCCCTTCAGGTCGGCATAAACCTTGTTCATGCCCCCCGCCGAAGCGTTTCCCATTCTCGAGGAACTTCCGGCCGCCGCTATCAGAAGGTATATTTCATGTTCAACGCCGCGGTAACAAAACATTGCGCCCGCCTCCGGACGGCCCTGAAAAACCAGGCCGCTTATTCCGCTTTATATACATACTCGTCATTTTCTTTTACGATTTCTTTCATTTCTATCAGAGCGTCGAGCATTTTAATCAACTGCTCGACCTTATTGTTGACCCCGAATATATATTCGCTTACCAGAGGAAGGTCCTGCGTTCCCACGTTCGTTATTTTAACGATCCTTTTTAAATATAATATGTCGAGCTTTTCCCTGATATCGGCTATCGGACAGTTGATGCGCATCGGCTGCGAATAGGTGATATAAGACGACGAATCCATGCCTTCGAAAACACCGGTGAATTTAAGCGCGGTGAATATATTTGAAATGGCGCTCTTGCTGAATGTATTCTTATTGCGGTGATAAACCTCGCGCGCCAGAAAGTTCAGCGTTCTCTTGTTGTTGTCGCCGAAGCTGGAATAAACGTCCATAAAACTCTTGACCACGGCCTGCTTCATTGAAGGATTGATGTAAATGCCCATCCTTTTCAACCCGCGCTCTATCTGATAACGCTTGGAGTACGAAAACATATTCCCCGATAGCACGAATTTACGAGACTCGCAGGCCAGATCGATAGCGTGCCTGAAATCCTTGATGTCGTACTTTTCAAATTTAATCGAAGGATAGCTTTTGTCGAAAAGCCTCTTGACCCTGTCGAGCCTGGCCGATTTATCCGATAACTCATGCTTTTCGAACAGCTGAATGAAAAAGTTTATAAAATTAGCCTGCTTGAAATTTATGCCTAAATTTAAAGAATCACTTCGGGCGTCGCTTTTAAGTATGTCGTTATCACCGTCGGCGGCTTTGTGCTCTTCGCCCGCGCCGAATTCAGACCCCGCCGGCCGAACGCCTATTTCAGTCTGGTTCCACGTGGTTTCTATTGCGCGGATAAGCGCGTCGGCGTTCTTGAAGTCGCTCTTTTCCAGCTTAAAGGAAGGGTCGAAATGCTTTATGGTGGCCATCATGTTGTCCATGGTGGGCTTGATCCCGCGGTTTTTAATCACGCCGTAAGCTTTTCTGGCCAGCAGCATATAATAATCGCGATGATCCAGCGGAGGCGGTTCCTCGCTCTTGACCAGATTTTCATAAAAGGTGAACCGGTCGCATACCTTCGCCAGAAGAAGAGATGTGTTGTTTTTAGAGGCTATTATGACGACGAACTTGCCGTACTCTTTCAGCTTTAACACCAGCGGTATAAAGTCGGCGTCGCCGGTCACGAAAACGAATATGTTTATGTTCGGCCGCGTGAAAACCACTTCCATGGCGTCGACCGTTATCGTTATGTCGTTGCCCTGCTTGTCGCTTAAATTAAACCTGGGCCTATCTATAAGCTCTACCGAATACGACGCCATCTCCGGCCTGTAAAGCGCGTCGCGCACCCAGTCGCCGTAAGCCCGCTTCTTGACGACCCAGCCGAAATTATCCGAATAATCGAATATGATCCGCGGATCGACTTTCTGATTGTCGTAATCGAAAAAAACCGCTACCTGTGAATTCCTCTCCTCCATAACCATTAAAAGAAAAGAGTGGTGCCGAAATTAACGAGTTTCGATTTATCGCGCCTGCCGGCGGGAAAAGCGTCGCCGGGTGAAAATACGCCGTAATTCACATATATAAGAGTATCTGAATATACGCGCCAGGTCATATATAAATCGTAGCCGGTGCCCACTTTTTTATTGGCGACAGTCGCCAGTGAATCGGAAATCGCGCCGTTAACGTCGGATTTATTATATATCATGTACTTCGCGCCAAGCTGCAGCTCTTTAAACGATTCGGATTTGTAAAACGGTTTTATGAACCCGCCGAATTTAAATACGTTTATATTCGAAAAACGCGGGTGCAGCGCCAGACCCAGATCGTAAACGCCGTAAGGCATGAAATTCTTGTCGTCGGTGCCGGCGCGGTTTCCGCCTATTACGTCGGTTACCGACGCCCTGTCCGGATCGCCCGATGCGTGAGCGTATTCGAGCGTGAGGAACGGTTTGTATTTATTTTTCTGGAAGTAATAATCGGTGCCAAGATAGTAAGCGTTCGCTTTTATCGAATCCGTGCCCGTGAGCGCATTGGACGCCGCGGTTTTTCCGTTCTGCATTACGTATTCGAAATAATAAGGCCAGTTCGGCTTGAAACTGCCTTCGATCCCCGCGCCTAAGTAGTTGGCGTCGTAATCGAAATCTTTTGTGGAAGCAGGAATTTTAACCTTGCCGTCGCGTTCGGCCAGAACGTAACCGTATACTTTTTTGTTTTTCAGGCCTAAATAATCGGCCTGGAAACCATAAAAATCACGATAGCTGCGGTTCAAATAGCCCGCGTTGCTCTGATCGGCGTTGGTCTCGCGCGGCTGCGTGCGCGCCGCGAAGCCGTTGAGAACCCACCTGGGATACAGTTTTTCAATATGGATTCCGTCGTGGATGTTGGCGTATGTGAAACCGCGGCCAACCCTCAGGAACTGACGGCCTATTTTAACGCTGACATCCGGCTTGCGGTTGAACGTATAATAAAGCATGTCGAATTTAAGGCCTATATTTTTCGAATTAGGAGGCGCGAGCGAATTGTCGCCTTTTAAATTTAGACGGCCGTAACGGGCCCTTACGTAATAACTGTCGTTATTGTCGAGACGCTTCGACAGCCAGAAACGAAGGTCGGGAGCGTCCGCGCCCGTCGGCGAATCCGCAATCGCCGAACTTTTATCTTCGTTTATGAACTTATAATAGTTGTAAGCGAATACAAAGCCCCAGCGGCTCGAAAGATCGCGGGGAACCAGATAACTCATGTCGTTCGAGGCGAACATCAGGTTCGAAATGTCGGACGAAAGTGGAATCGAACCGCCGCCGGAACGTAAATCGCCGCTCGCAAATCCGCCTGCCGGAGTTTCGGACGAAGTTACTTTCGCTTTTGCTGACGCTTCAGACTTTTTAGCTTCGGCCGCAGCTTCTTTACCAGCCGCCGACGCCGGAGCCAGCGTTAAGCAGAACGCCGTTATAACCATGAACGTAACAGTTAAAATCTTTTTCATTTGCTTTTATATCCCGCCTTCCAAATATATAATAATTAATGATCGCTTTAAAGTGTCCATAAACCGGCCCGCCGCAGCTTTAACCGATTATTTTAACGGCTCTATCTGCACCGCCGGCTTGTTCTCTTCCGACGGACTTTCCTCCGCCGCGACATCCTTACGGCCGGCTTCGCTATATTCTTTGGCCCTCTGTAAAAGAGAAACAAGGTCCGGACCGCTCATGACGTCTTTAGCGGAAGATTCCGGCATGATCTTATAATAAGCCATGTCCTGCAGACAGTTTCTCTGCGAACGGCCCGTCAGCTTTATAACCGCCCCGCCCTTCATGTTCAGGGCGCGGTGAAAAAGAAGCGCCGCAAATCCTTTGGTCAAAGGCTTTCTGTCGTCGATCATCGTGCGCCCGCCTATGACGTCGATATCGCGCAAAATCCTTATTTTTTGCTCTACCGAAAGCTTATCGATACTCTTGTTTTTGAAAATCATCAATACGTCTATCAGATCGGAAACCGTTGCACGCTTCTTTTCCATTAACGTAAATACCGAAGATGAACCGGTAACCTTTGCCCCGGCCGCATACGCCGCTGACACAAAAATAAACGACAGCGCGAGAACCACTAATATGCTCTTAAAAACTAACTTATTCAACTTTATCACCTCGTTAAAATATTTGCTGATTATTTCCATCTGACCGTCAGCCTGCCGAACTCGTGCTTCGTTTCTTCCAGAATCTCTTTAACCGCTTCATCACTGGTTTTAACTTCGCTGCGCGAATCGGAAAACGTCTCTACAAACTTTTTCTCGTCCTCGGTAAGCGACTGGTTGGTAACCGTTACTTTCGATTCTTCGGAAACTAACTTCGAGTTGGACTCGGGAATCGACGTTTCATTTTTAACCATCGTCGATTCGTCCTTGGAAACCATAACTTTCTGCCCTATATTATTCGAAACCTCTACCACGCCGGTAATAGTATGGACCTGGGTTCCGAACCCCGGATGCACCGTTATCTCTTTTTCAGTGCCCCTTACCGATATAGTGGAAACCGGCGTCTTAACCTGAAAATTAGTGTTCTTGTCAACGTCCTTGTGAACCGTGGCGCGGACCTTTCCGTTATAAAGCGTCACTTCGGTGTCCACTTTCTTTAACTCGCTGGTGAATTTATTTACCTGGATTTTAGAAAGCTCTTTTATTTTCATCTTCGATTTATCCATAAACTCGAGCTCGCAATTCGACTCGAACGCCGTCATTATATACGCGCCCTGACTGAGCTGCTGATTGACGCTCGCAGGTTTCCACTCGGCGCTGTCGCCCGCCTTAACCGTAACGTCGCCTTCGAGCGCTACAATCTTTGCCGAAACATCCTGAGCATAAGCCGGTCGATCGCCGGAAACAAAGACGGCCGCCGCAAAAGCGGTGCAAATGACGGCAAGCGCTTTTGTATAGCCGGTAAATTTAATTCTCATCACAACCTCCGTAGAACTTTTATATTAAACTTTTTTAACTCATAAACATACGGACCATATTATATATATTATCTAACAAACCACTTAAAAAATCAACTATAATTTTTTATTTTTATTTATTACCGCTTACCGCGCCCTGAACATTTAACAACCCCTTAAAACACCGCATGTTTTCCCCGCCGGCTTCACGCTTCGCCAATTTCAGCCAGATAATCCGCCAGCGCTTCCTGCCACGGACGTAACCCCTTAAAACCCGAATAATGAAGCGCCGTCTTTAAAAGCCTCGAATTTTTCGGCCGGACGGCCGGCCTCTTAAAAGCCTCCGAACTGACCGCGTTAACTTTTACACCTTCCATCGCGGATAGCTTTAAAATGACCCGCGCAAATTCATTCCAACTGCAATAACCTTCATTCGTTGCATGGTAAATTCCATATTTATCAGTCTGAACCAGCTCTATCAAAAATTTCGCAAGGTCACCGGTGTACGTTGGAGAACCGAACTGGTCGTCCACTACAAATAACTCACCCTCACTGCGCGCTTTCTTCAATATCGCCTTCACAAAATTATTGCCGTTCGCACCGAACAGCCATGAGGTCCTCACTATAAAACCGCGCGGACAAACCTGAGCAACATACCTTTCAGCATAATACTTACTCATGCCGTAAATATTTATTGGCGACGGCTGGTCATACTCGGCATAAGGCGACCGCTTTTCCCCGTCAAATACATAATCGGTGGATATCAAAGCCAGCTTTATAGAACCTTCCGCACATATTACCGCCAGATCCCGAACGGCCATGGCGTTTATTTTAAACGCTTCCTCCTGCCGCGTTTCCGCAGCATCCACATTCGTAAAAGCCGCGCAATGTATAATAGCGTCCGGACCGTATGAACGTATATACGCCGCCGCCGCTTTCGCGTCGAGCAAGTCAAACTCAGCCAGATCGACGCCTCGCATTTCTATCCCAGCCCGCCCGCCCGCACTCTTAAGCACATCTGCGCCCAACATCCCCCGGGAACCGGTAACTAAAATTTTAAAAGGCCTGCTATCCATAAAATTCCTCTATTAACTTAGATAAAATATTAACAAATCACAATCAATGCACACAATGCACAACAAACAATTAAAAAAACTAACAAGCTATTTATAACTATCTTGAAACTATTTATATAATTATAGCAAATTTAAGCGATTTTTTGCATTGCGATAAAAAAACTCCTTTTTGGATTATTTTTATAATTTAGGTTTTTGTTTGGATAAAATGAAATAAATATTTTATTTTTTTTGATAAGGGAAGGCGATGGGCCAATGGCCCCTCCCTTCCCTTAAAATCCCTTCCAACCGCAAATTAGCCTGACGCTTTATTTTTATGAAGTGCCGGCTTTTCTGCCGATACTTTAATTTTTTTATGCTTGCTGTTTTCTATAATTGCTTCTTTTTATGCTCATTTTTCTTTTTTTACATTTTCTTTTTCTTTTTTTATATGCAGACGCGCGCACGCGCGCGTCTGCGCAGCAATAATGGCGTATCGGTGAATCAGCATGATGTTTTATTGTAAGCATTTTGGGGAATCAACTTATATCTGAAAAAATCAAGTTATAGTTTATTTCACTCCGGCCTTTTTTGCAGATTATATACGAAAAAACATGCGTATATACTTTTAATTTATGACATTAAACGAAAATATGTTCGTTTATACTCCTCACATACTTGAACAAAAACGAATTTATTGGCGGGATTACGGGCGTTATGCGAAAACCGCCGCTTCCACGAGATTTTATGCTTTCAAAATCTCTGGTCTCGGCGCGCTCACTGAATGCACGCAGAGCCTCGAAAAAATTGTTTGCCGTGTTTATAAAAATGACCGTTATAATTTTTAAAAATAACTTTAAAAATAATGAAACAAATTCACTTTGCCTAAAAAACAAACAAAAAACAACAAACATGCGTGTATGCTCCTAATATTGGAGTATACACGCATGTTTGTTCGTGTATCCCCCCTCTATGCAGGAGCATACACGAACTACCCATGGGGGCATATAGATCAGACATAATGCAATTACACGCAACTTTATTCGTGTATGAATTAGTTGTCTGAAAGCCCGCGCATGTATTTCATAACATCCTTGTTTTTTCTTAAGTCCTCCGTACTTCACCGGCCACGCCGCAACCATCTCCGTATAACTCAAGAAGTGTCAGGGTTTGCTCTTGCCGCGCGCCGGCCTTCCCTGGCCGGCGCCGAAGGTTTAATACTCAACGTAATCTTCAATTTTACAGATTTATAATAACCATAAAAACGAATAATTAACGAATGAAATTTTAAAATAATTTCTTGCATAAAATAAATAAAACGTTTATAATGTTAATAACGTATTAAAAAATATAAAAAGGTGATTTAATGAAAAAAATTTTTTTAACATGGTTAATAATTTTTTTAACAAATTCATCATGTTTAGCACAGGATAACTATAATTGGCAACTACACAATATTAGCAACGAACTTCAAACTCTTAATCGTAATTTAGAACAAAATCGCCGCAATGAAATTTTTAAGCAAAATCAAGAAAATTGGCGTAAAGTTAATGAGAGTATCCAAAATGCTCAAATGCAAGAAACTCTAAAAACACAATACGAATCTCTCGAAGAACGAAGAAAGTTGGCTCCAAGTTTAAACGTCACTAGCATCGCTTGCGGAAATTGTTCGGCAATTAATGATTACTATGCAACTACATGTAAAAATTGTGGCCGTGTCTTTTCAAAAATGAAGAATCCAATCCCAATATCTGCAGAAGAAACAAGAATGTGTCCAAAATGCTTTGCATCAAATCACTACCAGTCAATAAGTTGTGATGTTTGTCATTATACATTTAAATATCGTGAAACAAGAAAATCAAACCATTCTACTAATCGAGTTATTTCTAATGCTCAAACAATAAATTGTTATGAATGCTTCACAGAAAATGATTATTATGCAAAAAATTGTAAAAAATGCGGTTATGTTTTTGGATCAAGAGAAAATGGAAAAGCCACTTTTATAAAAAATGAAAACTTAAATTGTAAAAAATGTAATCGAACAATAGATCCTGAATCAAACTTTTGCAAAAATTGTGGCACTAAAATCTCTAAAAATGTTAAAAGCACGA
>JAKPTH010000438.1 GCA_029571125.1 bacterium | reverse complement strand
ATAACGGAATATAAAATGAATAAAAAAAAAAACTTTTTAATCGCGGCGCTGATATGCCTTGTCATATCTCTTTTCGGACCGTTAACCGGTAAAGTTTCAGCTCTGCCCGATCTTTCCACGCCATTTACGCAGATATTCCCTCAAATCAAAATAAATAATTTATTCGACTCCAACGTCCCGATCCATCAGGGCTTTTTATACACTTTCCAGTTCGCCAAAAGCGATCTGGAAACATCGCTTACGGATCTATTGAGAAAAAAAGGCCGCGCCCTTAATATCGGCGAGGTAAACGACCTTCGGGCCCAGGTCATACGGGTAAATTCCGTCAAATGGATAATTTTGAATTTCGACGGCACCAAGGTAACGCTTCCCGATCAGATGCCGGAACTTGTAACGAATCAGGGCACCGGAGGCGATATCGATACTTCGGTTATGCGCTATGTTTTCGATACGCCCACCGACCCCATGGACGAATCGATGATCTTATGCGTCGTAGATTACGAATGGAACGCTTTTTTCGGCACCACGCCCCTGGGCGGATGGCCTAAAACTCAGGAAGCATGGGGAAAATTCGCTTTCACAATCGTCGATAGCGAGCCTCCGCACAACGCGCAGATATCGCCGAAATCAATTTATTCCACCTGCGGCGACAAAATATCCGCTTTTAACGATATAATAAAAAAAGAAAATCTCGCGTCAAAATATCCGGCAAACGCCGGCGATATAGTCATAACCGTAATCGACGACAATCCTTTCGGAATAATGGACCAGTCAAAGCTAAAGCATAATATAAAAAATGTCGACGGATACCTCATGGTCGAAACTTATACCGAAAAATACAGGCAATACGATTATAATAATCCGCCAAAACAGCTTTTGGCGGACCCCTTCGAATTGGATTCGACCATATACGAATATCTCGACGACACGGCGCCCAATAACGGTAAATTTTCATACCTCGGCCCGTTTCAGATATCAAAAATACCCGGCGTTTCGATAAAAAACGTAAAACTGGTCAATAAAGTCAACGCCAAAGACAACGTCGCGTACGTAATAAGCGTTCCAATAGCGGGCCTCGAATCGGAAATGGAGCGTCTCGGCGGCGAAAGCGCTTCAAAAATGCCGATTAACTATGCTTCAATGTCGGATTTCACTCCCGCCGACGCGAACTGCGCGCTCGAATACAAATCACGCCCATCCAAAGCTCTTCGCGTCACTTTCGCGGCGTGCGACTCCTCCGCCAACTGGATGATACCCGACCAGTCTATAATCGGCGACACCGCTGCCTATAACAATTTAATGAACGCGGTTTTCTCGCAGGCCGCCGCCGGCGGCATAAAGCCTAAATACAATACTCACCAGCTTTACAGCAACCTGTACGTACTGGACAATAAGCGCCCGAACCCTGTAATCGTAATGACCAATACCGAAACTAACCATACGGACATTTTCAGCGTTTCCAATTCAGATCTCGCCGCTCAGCCTTATTCAGATAACTCGGCGGTGTGGGAATTCGACTACGCCGGCCTCAGCCCGACTATGAGAAAGCTTTCGGCGGCCGAATGCGACCGCTTTAAGACGGCGCTTACAATTTCAGAAGACGTAAGGCTTATTTTCAAAGTGCTCGCCTATGATAATATTAACAAGTCTCTCGTTAAAGCCGAAGTGAACCTTTCTCACGGCATCTGTACGCCGCTTATAACCGGCGCGCAGAACAACCGCGATACGATGCGCTATTCAACCTGGAAAATCATCGACCCGCAGTGCCTTAATCAGGAATTGATAACCGAGACCATTGGCGGCGAAAAGTTCAGCGTTTTTCCCGAATATATATTCAGGAACCCGGACCCGTCGAGAGGCCAGTGCGTGGAGCTTACGGTCAGCGACACTTCGCCTTTAAGGTCGCCGCCGGCAAATATCAACGAAGCTTTAAATTACTCATCTTCAAACGTCATCTCGTCTTGCAATCAGCGCAAAATCAAGCTGACGTTCAACATAGTTCAAAAATCCGTATCGGTAAGCAATATGGGCTCAGAAGTCAAAACAAAGACCAGCGGCGATGACAACAAATAACCCCGGCATCAACTGCGTTCAGCCAAACATAAATGAAACCTCCGCCGTTATCGTAGAAAAACCCGCGGAAAAATCAGGGTTCGTAAAAAATGTCGGTTACGTCGGTTTTGCGACTTTCATCTCGAGAATATTCGGGCTGATCCGCGAACAGACTTTCGCCGGACTTTTCGGCGCAGGCATATTTACCGACGCCTTCAACGCCGCTTTTAAAATTCCGAACCTTCTGCGCGATCTTTTCGCCGAAGGCGCACTTTCGTCGGCTTTCGTGCCGATTTTTTCTGAATATAAAAGCGTCAGGTCCGAAAAGGAAACTCATGATCTGGCCAATATAGTCATTTCGACGCTAATAACGATCATCGGGATTATATGCGTATGCGGCATATTTTTTTCCGAAGATATCGTCCGATATATGGCGCCCGGATTTGAAAACACCCCCGGAAAAACCGAGCTGACCGTGCTGATGACCAAAATCATGTTTCCTTTTTTAATACTGGTGGCCGTAGCCGCGGTTTTTATGGGGATGCTCAACTCTTACGGCCGCTTTTTCATACCAGCTTTCGCTCCGACGCTTTTCAACCTGGGTATGATCATTTCCGGCTTCAGCGTCTGTTACGTCTTCAAGTATATGGGCTACGAGCCTATCGTCGGCATGGCCGCCGGCGTTCTCATAGGCGGTTCGATGCAGATGGGAATACAATACCGGAGCCTGAAAAAGATCGGCTATGCATTCAAATTCAGGCTCAGCCTTAAGCACGAAGGCCTGCGCAGGATCGTAAAACTCATGGTCCCGGCCACATTAGGTCTCGCAGCAACCCAGATCAACGTTTTCATAAATACATGGCTCGCTTCGCAGCTTGCCGACGGCGCAATTTCATACCTCAACTATTCGTTCAGGCTCATGCAGCTGCCGATAGGCATTTTCGGCGTGGCCATATCCAGCGTTACCCTTCCGCTTATATCGGCGCAAATAGCGCGAGGCGAAAAAGAAAAGCTGTCCGAAACTATAACCAGCTCGCTTTCACTCGTTTTTCTTCTCACGATCCCCGCCACGTTCGGGCTCATGTTTCTTAAAGACCCAATAATATCGCTCCTTTACGAACACGGGCGTTTCGGACGCGCCGACACCATAAATACCGGTTACGCTCTGCTTGGCTACTCCGTGGGGCTTTTCGGATATTCGGCCGTTAAAATCCTGGCCCCGGTCTTCTACGCATTCAACGAAACCAGGATCCCCGTCCTGGCTTCGATTTCATCGGTAGTCTGCAATATCATACTCAACTTTATTCTGATTAAAAATTATTCTTATTTCGGCCTTGCGCTGGCCACTTCGATAACGATGATATTGAATTTCGTTATCCTTTTCATATTCATAAAGCTGCGAATAAAAGCGATCGCGGTAAAGCGCATAGCCTCGTCTTTTATAAAAATAACTCTAGCTTCGGCACTTATGGGCGTTTTTCTTTTTTATCTCTACGACGGCATATTCATACATACAAAAGCGATGTTTTTCGGATTCGATACGCTTTATAACTTTTTTTGCCTCTCGATACTTATTCCGCTCGGAATTTACATTCTTTTCAGCCTGGGCGACAGGCTTAAAGTAGAAGAAGTCAATACGCTTTCGGCGGTTCTGAGGGAAAAAACGAAAAGGATGATGAACACGCTGGTCAATTTAAACAAAACGGAGTGAAATAAAGATGAAATCGATTAAGCAAATTTATAAAATCGGCTACGGGCCTTCCAGCAGCCATACCATGGGCCCTCGCAAGGCCGCGGAAATTTTCAAATCGCGCGGCTCGGGGCTCGACGCTTCATATAAAGTGACTCTTTACGGAAGCCTTGCCGCAACCGGGCGGGGCCATCTGACCGACGCGGCGATAGCGGACGAGCTTAAACCGTCAGCCTGCGAAATCATTTTCAAAAGCGAAGAGCTCCTTCCGCTCCATACAAACGCAATGCTCTTCGAAGCGATAGGCGAAAACGGTGAAACCATTCGTTCGTGGCGGGTATACAGCGTCGGCGGCGGCGATCTGGCTGACGAACTGGGCACTTTTAAAGAAAGCTCCGACATCTATCCGCTGACGAGGCTATCCGAAATACTCAAGTGGGCCGACGAAAACGGAAAGCTTTTAAGCGACTATGTGGAAGAGAACGAAGAAAAGGACCTTCTGCAGCACTTAAGCGCAGCATGGGACGCTATGAAAAAATCCATAGCGCGGGGCCTCGAAACGGAAGGGCGCCTTCCCGGCGGCCTCAACCTTCCCAGGAAAGCTTATTCGTACTTCCAGAAGGCCCACGCGAGCTCGGAAATACTCCAAAAACTCAATTTGTTATTCGCATACGCGCTTGCCGTTTCCGAAGAAAACGCCGCGGGCGGACTGGTAGTCACCGCGCCCACCTGCGGCTCTTCCGGCGTAATGCCATCGGTGCTTTATTTAATGAAAAAAACCTACGGCTTCAGCGACGATAAAATAGTTAAAGCCATGGCCACGGCGGGATTAATCGGAAACATAGCCAAGTATAACGCCTCCGTCTCCGGCGCCGAAGTCGGCTGCCAGGGCGAGGTTGGCGTGGCGTGCGCCATGGCGGCCGCGGCAGCCGCAAAACTTCTCGGCGGAACAATATACCAGGTCGAATATGCCGCCGAAATGGGCCTCGAACACCACCTGGGCCTTACATGCGATCCGATACTGGGCCTGGTACAGATCCCGTGCATAGAAAGAAACGCCATGGCCGCGGCGCGGGCTTTCGAATGCGCCGCTTTCGCGCTTAATTCCGACGGCAAACACAGAATTTCCTTCGACGAGGTCGTAGACACCATGGCCGCCACGGGACGCGATATGAAAGACGGTTACAAGGAAACCGCTAAAAGCGGCCTGGCTTATAAGTGGAATTTAAGAAACAGATAAAACCGGAGTTCTTATGAGCGAATTTTTTGATTATCTGGCCAGTTTTTTTAAAAACGACGAACGCGCCGCCGGTTCCGGATACGAAAACTCCATGGTAAAGCCTTCGGATAACGGGCGCTACGCAGTCACCGGCTCCCGGCCGGAATTCGAAAATTCGATGCTAAACCATGGCCCGGCCGCGCGAAAAAACTGCGGGCGTAAAAATTCCGGCATTCCATATAAAAAAGGCGACGTAATCGGAAACAACTACGAAATTTACGACGTAATCGGCAGGGGCGGTTTCGGCGTAGTTTATAAGGCATTTTCGCGTTCCATGGGAGAGGTCTTCGCCTTAAAAACCTTCCGCGACGAATATTTCAACGACAACGACAAAAAAGAGAGATTTTACCGCGAAGCGCGCGTCTGGATAGAGCTCGACAGGCACCCTTACATTGTAAAAGCCGCTCTGGTAGAAGAAATAGACGAAAGATTGTATATAGCCATGGAATATATAGGCCCCGACGAGTCGGGGTACAATTCTCTCGACGGCTATATAAAACACCGTCAGATAGGCCTGACGCAAATATTGAAATGGGGAATACAGTTCTGCTATGCGATGCAGTACGCGCACGAAAAGGGCGTAAAATGCCATAGGGATATCAAACCCGCTAATATATTGATTTCCGAAGGAAACGTTAAAATATCCGATTTCGGCCTGGCCGGAGTTTTCGACGGTTCGCCGGCGGCCGAAATAACTCAGCGAAAACCCCAAAATCATGCAGACGAAAATTCCCGCGAAGCTCTGTTCTTAACGCCCGAAGAAATGAGCGCGGCATATCAAACCCTCACAGGAACCATCTTTGGAACGCCGGCCTACATGTCGCCGGAACAGTTCCTC
>JAKPTH010000419.1 GCA_029571125.1 bacterium | reverse complement strand
ATTCGACGAAATCTTTTTCGTAGACCTTCCCGAGGCTTCGGAACGGGCCGAAATATTCAAGATACATCTGAAAAAACGCGAAATTCCATATGAAAGCTTCGATATGAAGGCCATACTGGACGCTTCAGAAGGTTTCTCCGGCGCCGAAATAGAGCAGGCGATAATAGCTTCTCTCTTCGAAGCTTTTTATAAAAACGAAGGCCTCAAATGCGAATTTTTGCTTAAAGCCCTCTTACAGACCGTTCCGCTCTCTAAAACCATGAAAGAAGAAATAGATTCCCTCAGAAGCTGGGCGGCAAGCCGGGCCGTCATGGCGTCACGGCCGGTTGAAACCGCCGAGGGCGCCCGGCCGAAAAGACGCCTGGAGTTTTAATCGCCCGGTTTAATAACCGCCGCGGCCGAAAATAGAAAAACATATATTAACGATATATGATGTACTTATGGAGGCATTATGTCAACGATACTTGTACTTGCGCCGATAATCGCCGGATCGTGGCCGGCCTACGCTTCGCTCGTAACGGGCGTGGCGGTTTCCATGGGATATAATATTTTAAAAGGCCAGAGCGAGCTGAACGCCGAGCAAAGATGCAGCCAGGCCGAAGAATGCGAAATACGGGAAGATATAGCGATCGAGTCCACTCAGAAAATCGCCGCCACGATGAAAGACGGCGACAGCCTGAAGTTCTCGGGCCCTAAATACGAGCTCACTTTCGTTAAAGACCCGCGCGGAACTTGCACCTGCCAGGTGAAGTGCGTAAAAGGCGTTCGGGCGACAAAGGCGGAGCTTAAACGCGAGGCCGAAAAAATCATTAATAAAGTCACGCAGACATATGTTTATAATAAGCTGAAGTCCGAACTCGCTCAGAAAGGTTATAACATAGTTTCAGACGAGGCTTCGGAGGGTCAGAATATCAAAATAACCGTCAGAAAATGGAAATAGTTAGCGGGTGAAAAAATTTGGGCAGGTTTAAATGGCTGGAAGTAGATAAAGATAAGAGCGGCGGAGAAGAAAGCGCGGAGAAAAAACTCGAGGCGGCCGGCGAAAAAGCGTCGAAAAAAATCGCCGAAATTCAAAGTGGCGCTGAAACCGTTCAAAAAAATCACGGCGGCGTGACTAAGTTCGGAAAAACCTCCGAATCAGACGGCGTTATCTATGATTCGGATTATTTTAAAAATGAAGGCCTTAAAAATTACGAAACATGCGAATACGAGCAGGCCCTTTATAATTTTTCGAAATGCCTTTCCGAAAACAACAAGGACGAAGAAGCCTGGCTTTATCAGATACTCACGCAGATACACCTCGACAAATATTCAGACGCACTTATCTGGGCCAAAAAAGCGTACGAATATTTTTCGTCTTCCCCTGAAGCGCAGGCCATGCTGGCCCTCGCCCTCGCGCTCAACGGCGAAAAAGAATCGGCTATGGCTTATTCCGACGGGGCGGTAGCCAAAAACAGGCCCGGGTTTTTTATGTGGTTCGCCCGCGGCGAAGCGCTTATAAACATGGAAAATTTCAATAACGCTTTCATCTGCTTTAAAAAATGCGCCGAATTTAAAAAAATGAGCGGCGCTAAATGCCTTGATTTTGAAATCGCCATGGCGCTTTTGAGAGCCAAATGCTACGCGCGCGCGCTTCCTTATTTTAAAAAAGCTGTACAGGCTGGAATGAGCAATTTTTTCGTGTTTGAAAAGATAGCTCATATAAACGAAAAATTAGAGTTTTTTGAAGAAGCGCAATTTTATTACCGCCAGTCGATAAATTTGAAAAGTTCTAACGCCGCCGCCATAGAAGGCGAACGCCGATCAAAAGTCCAGAACGGTTTTTTAGTAAAATTTTTCAACGGGATATATAAATTCTTCAAGCTGGGAGGCCGCAAAAATGAGTGATAAACATGAAATCGAAATCGAAATAACCGAAACGGGCGAAGTGAAAGCGCATATTAAAGGCATCCCCGGAAAAGGCTGCACCGACGTGGCTAAGATACTTAAGCAGATCGTAGGCGAAGTCAAAAGCGATGTCAAAACTTCTGAATATTACCAGCCGGAGCCCAGGATCGGAATCGATGCGGGCATAAAGAAATAATTTTTCGCTATTTTTCCGAACGGAGAGCCGAAATAAGATGGATTGCCCGAGATGCGGAAACGAACTGCTTCCTAACAGCCGGCACTGCATAGAATGCGGAAGCGAGCTCGACGATAAAATAATACGACTGGCCGAAGCCGAAAAGAAACGGAAGGAAAAATCCGGCTTCAGCGATTCGTCCGACCTGCTTAAACTATCCTTTTTTTCGATTATTTATCCGGGCCTCGGACATGCGGTTTATCTTAAGGAATTCAGCTTTGGATTCCTTTTTGCGGCATCGTTTACAGCCCTTTTGATAGCGGCCAATTATTTCGTAGGCACTTTTTATATAGATATGCCTCTTTTGATAGCCGCCTACCTTGTATACAGCTTCGCTCCGGTCCATGCTTTTGGAATTTACCGCGTAAAACTTAATCTTAGAGACGATTACGCCTTTCGTTCGTCTGTTTTTTTATTCAGGTATTTCGTGGTAGTCTTCACTGCTCTGATTTTTCTGGGCGCCTACTCCAATTATCAACGCTATTTTTATTACGTGGCCCAGGTTAATTCCGCCATCTACGAACCGTTTTTTAAAAAAGGCGACCGGGTGCTGGCCGAAACCGGCCGCAAGGCCGCATACGGAATAAAACGCGGAGATATAATATTGTTCAGCATAACCAGAGGCGTTTATGCAGGAAACTTCCTTTACGTCAGCGGCGAATATTTTGAAAAGGTGATCGGACTTCCAGGTGAAAGAATTAAAATCAGCGCCGGCGAGATTTATATAAACGGCTCCAGAATAGAAAAAAAATTCCATCCGCTCAACAAGAACGCCGTTATCGCGCTTGATAATGCAGAGGCGGCCAACGGCCCCGGCGAGTATTTCGTTTGCGTCAACGGCGTTCTGGCCGGGCGCGAGGTGACGCTTTACGCTCAGGTGGCCCGCGAAGACGTGGCCGGAAAAATTAGCCGGATAGTATGGCCTTTTGAAAGAAGAAAAATGATTGAATAAACTCTTATTTTATACCGTTACGGAGGCATTATGACAACCGATTCAGCCCGGAAAGCTATGCTCGGCCTGCTCAAGATGGCGCAGGACAAAAACGCTTCGGATCTGCATATAATCGAAGGCAGGCCGCCTGTTTTTAGAGTGGACGGCGATATAGTCTTTATGGAAGCCCAGCCGCTCGATAACGAGGATACTAAAGCTTTAATTTATAGCATACTAAACGAGACGCAGCTTAAAAAATTCGAGACCGACTGGGAGTTAAACCTTTCAATGACGCTCGAGGAGATAGGCCGCTTCAGGATCGCCGTATATTATCAGAAAGGCACGGTGGAGGCATCCGTGCGTATCGTGCCGCGCGAAATTCCCTCGATCGAGCAGCTCAAGCTGCCCGAGGTCGTAAAAGAGCTCGCCAGAAAGCCGAACGGGCTTATACTCATAACCGGGCCGACCAGCTCCGGCAAAACGACCACATTTAATTCGATAATCGATTTTATCAACAAGGAAAGGCGCGCCAAGATAATTACGGTGGAAGACCCTATCGAATACGTGCACTCGCATAAAAAATCCATCGTCATACAGCAGGAAGTTTACGCGGATGTTAAAAGCTTTTCTTCGGCGCTGCACCATATCCTGCGCCAGAATCCCGACGTGATAGGCATAGGCGAAATGCGCGATACGGAGACTATCGCGGCCACTCTTACCGCGGCGGAAACCGGGCACCTGGTAATCGCCACGCTGCACACGAACGATTCCGTGCAGACGATAAGCCGCATAATAGACGTTTTTCCGCCCCACCAGCAGGAACAGGTTCGCATACAGCTATCCTCGACGCTTCAGGGAATCCTGTCGCAGATGCTCTTGCAGCAGGTAGGAGGCGGGCGGGCCCTCGCCGTCGAGATACTCACCGCGGTGCAGGCCGTGCGCCATCAAATCAGGGAAAGCAAGATAGCGGGCATTTATTCCAGCATCCAGACCGGTCTCAACCAGGGGATGCAGACCATGGACCGCTGCATTCGAAACCTTTACCAGGAAGGCGTTATTTCATACGCGACCGCCATGTCGAAGATAAAAGATCCGAAAGAACTAACTCCTGGAAAGTGAGCCGGCATTTCGCGCGGGTTCGTAAAATCTTTTTAAAGCCGAGCCTTAATTTACTTGAATTTAGCTCGTTAATATTATATAATATATGCAATCAAGGTGAACTTTAATTTAACAAAAAGAAAGTGGAGGCATTTATAATGTCAATGAAGATCAATGAAAAAGTCCTGGCTAAAACCATAAAACGCTGCCGCGAAAGGAATATAATTATCCCTACTTTCGCTCAGATGAAAGATCCTTCGAAAATACCGCAGAAGATAAAAGCTAAGCTGAAAGGCGTAGGCCTCTGGGACGTAAATCCAATAAACCTCTTCAGAATAACATGGAAAAACGATATAAAAACCGGCCTTTACGGCGGCGTTAATTATCTCGAAATCCCTCAGGCCATAACCGGCATTAAAGCAAAAGTAATAGGCATAATAGGCAAATATTTCCCTACCGGCGCGCATAAAGTCGGCGCCGCTTTCGGCTGCCTTGCGCCGCGCCTCGTCACCGGCGAATTCGACCCGACCACGCAGAAGGCCGTATGGCCCTCTACCGGAAACTATTGCCGCGGCGGCGCATTCGACTCCGTCCTTCTCGATACCGTTCCCATAGCTATTCTTCCCGAAGAAATGAGCAAAGAGCGTTTCGTGTGGCTTAAAAAAATAGGCGCCGAAGTCATCGCGACCCACGGCTGCGAAAGCAACGTCAAAGAAATATACGACGCATGCTGGGACATCAAAAAGAACCGCAAAGACTGCGTCATATTCAACCAGTTCGAAGAGTTCGGCAATCCCATATGGCACTATCACGTAACGGCTTCAGCCGTAGAAGAAGTCTTCAAATCTATAAAGAACAAAAACAAAAGATTGTCCGGATACGTTTCAGCCACCGGTTCCGCCGGCACGATCGCCGTTGGCGACTATCTTAGAACCATAGCTCCCCACGTCAGAGTCGTAGCTTCCGAAGCGCTTCAGTGCCCCACCCTGCTTATGAACGGGTTCGGCGGCCACCGCATAGAAGGCATAGGCGACAAGCACATCCCCTGGGTTCATAACGTAAGAAACACTAACGCGGTCGTAGCCATCGACGACGAAGCGTGCATGAGAGTGCTCCGCCTTTTCAACGAAAAAGCCGGTAAAGCATACCTTAAGAAAAACGGCGTATCCGACGACGTAATAAACAAACTCGAACTGATGGGCATTTCGAGCATCAGCAATATGCTCAGCGCAATCAAAACCGCAAAATATTTTGAATACGATGAAAACGATTATATATTCATGCCTTTCACCGACGCCGCTGAAATGTATAATTCCCGCCTCGGCGAGCTTACCGCCGAATACGGAAAATACAGCGAAGCTCAGGCGGCTATAGACAGCGAAAGATACCTCAAGGGAATCGGCATCGACCATATGCGTGAGCTCAACTACTATGACCAGAAAGCGCTCCATAACCTTAAATATTATACATGGGTCGAACAGCAGGGCAGGACCGTCGAAGAGCTCAACGAATTGTGGAATCCCGAATTCTGGGAAAAAACCTTCAATCAGGTCCATGAATGGGACAAAATGATAGAAGAGTTCAACCGTAAGACCGGCCTGGCGTAATATCAGTGTATAGTGAACAGTGGACAGCGAATAGTAGAGGATTTTTGATATTTAAAATAAGTTGATTAAATTAAAACTTTAATTGTAATGTTAAAAGTTCTTTATCTCTAGGCTCTAAACTCTACACTTTTTAAATTTTCGGAGGTTGTCATGGAATGTAAAAAAAAGGCTACGCTGGCTAAGTGCACCTGCACCTATGAGCCCTGCTCGCGTAAAGGCGCATGCTGCGACTGCATAGAATATCACCGCGGCAATAACGAAGTGCCCGGATGCCTTTTCTCGAAGGCCGGCGAGCGCACTTACGACCGCTCGGTCTCCAATTTTATAAGGGACCGGCAGAAAAACCAGTAAATATAGCAGATAAAAAACAGGGGCGTCATAAAAAACGCCCCTGTTTTTATTTTTCAGCGATTGAAATAACGATACTATTTTCGTTTTTTTTATGGAATTTTCACGCTTGAATTTGCCTCGGCGAACTCTTGTCCCCGGCCACCAGCGCTATTATGGATTTTAATTTCCGCTGCCGGAACGCGCCGGGATTATCCGGGCAATTTACCGTCAGCCTGTTTTGGATATCTATGAAAAATAATACCATAGCTTCTTTGCCGTATTTTTTTTCGAATTCTTCTATAGCGAATTCTGAATTGACAGGAATGTTTACGGGAAGCGCGCCTTGGTTGAAAAATTCTTCAAACGCAAGGTAGCTGAGGTTTTCCCTGAAAAGCTGACGGCCGGTGAGCGATCTGGGTATGGCCGTGTTGAGCTTGGAAGCTATTTGAAACATTTCGTTCTTTTCAAAATGTTCCGCGAACCTTATGACCGCCAGCGAATTGACTTTGTCGTTAGACGTCATCGCCAGCACTTTCGAATATGAGCTGATTTCGATTTCGTCGATAATATTGTCGGCCATGATGCTCGATGCGTAGGCCGTAAGGCCCAGCGCCACGGCGTCGTCGATGCGGCGCGGATTGTTGTCGAGAAGCAGCGTCTGTATTCCGGCGTCTTTAAGCGCAAGCGCGACTTTTATTACGGGCGGCTGGGCGCCGATGATTATGACCGCCTGCGGATCGGTGTTGGATATGCCAAGCCGGCGCGCGAGCCATGGCGATACTATGCTGTAAAAGAGGACCGTAATGACGATGACCATAAAGGTCAGCGGCACCAGCATGGCGGCGTTTTTGTGGCCGGCTTCGACTAGATTGAGGGCGAATACCGAAGATACCGAAGCGGCTATTATGCCGCGCGGCGCCATGAAGGATATGAAAAGTTTCTCTCTGAAGTTAAGGTCCGACTTAAAGGCTGAGGCGAAAACGCAGGCGGGCCGTATCGCGAATATGAGCAGCGCCATAAATATGAGAGAGCCGGCGTTAAGATATTCGAAATCCCTTATCCTGAGCCGCGATGAAAGCAGTATGAAAAGTATTGAAATTAATAACACCCTCAGGTTTTCTTTGAATACGAGGATATTTTTAACGTCGACCTTTTTCTGGTTGGCGAGCATTATGCCCATAACGGTAATGGCCAGCAGGCCCGATTCTTCCATAAGAATATTTGAACCCGTAAAAACGCAAGCTACGAGTGCGAGCGTGAAAGGATTCTGCAGAAATTCCGGCACCAGATAGTTTTTCAGCAGCGTATAAAAAAACGCCGCGCCCAGAGCGCCTGCCAGGAAGCCGGCTGAAACGATCTTTAGAAAATGCTTTAGGATAAAAATATGAGAGCTTTCGAATTCTCCGGTTATCATGGCCTGATAGACGAGTACGGCGAGTATGGCGCCTATCGGATCTACGACTATGCCTTCCCATTTTAAAACGGACGATACTTTACTTACGGGTTTTATATGCCTTAAAAGAGGCAGAATAACCGTAGGCCCTGTAACGGTAAGTATGGCCGCGAACAGTAAAGAAAGCCAGATGTCGAGTTTGAGTATGTAATAAGACGCGGCGGCGGACAGGACGAGCGTTATGAGCGCTCCGAGCGTGACGAGGTTTCGCACGACCTTTCTCGTAGATACGACCTCGGAAAATTTCAGGCTGAGCGCGCCTTCGAAAAGTATGAACGCGACCGAAAGGGAAACTATCGGAATGAATGTTTTACCGAAGAGTTTGTCCGGATCGATAAAACGCCCTATAGGGCCCGCCATGAACCCGAACAGAAGCAGAAAAGCTATCGACGGGAAACGATAGCGCCACGCGAGCCACTGAGCGAGCGCGCCCAGAAAAAGTATCATGGTCAGATTGAGCAGAAGGTGTTCGGTCAGCGCCGCGTGCGCCTGATACGACGCATAGTTTATTTTAGACGCTATGAAGTTATATGCGAAGTTAAAA
>JAKPTH010000404.1 GCA_029571125.1 bacterium | reverse complement strand
TCTAAAAAGCGCTTTTTCCGTTATTTAAGATCGATGTCCTTAATAACTATAAAACTATTTTTTTTCGGTAGCTTCTACTTTAGGAGCTTCTTCGGCTTTGGGAGCTTCCGTTTTTTCAGCTTCGGCTTTAGGAGCTTCTACTTTTTCAGCAGCTGCTTTTTCAGCGGCGGCTTTTTTAGCTTTTTTCGATCTTTTTGATTTTTTCGATTTTTTTACTTTTTTAACTTCTTTTTTTTCAACGGGAGCGGTTTCTACTGCGGTATTTTCAACTTTAGGAGCTTCGAGTTTCGCTTCGCATGCGCAGGGAGCGCCGGCGATGCATCCGCATTTGCATTCAGCTACGCCGCATTTGCAAACGGCTTTAACTTCGCATTTGCAGGGAGCAGCATTGCATTTTACGCATTCAGCCTTAACTTCGGCTTTAACTTCGGCTTTTGAAGGGCAGCCGGGGCATGCTGTGCATTCTGCTGCGCAGGGAGCCTGTTTTTTAGCGAAATGAACGAGGCTGGTGGGTTTTTCATTGACTTTTTTCGTGAAAAGCGCTTTAACCGCTTTGTCTGAATACATTTCGTCGCCGGCGAATGCCGCCGCTACGAACATAAAGGAAACTAAAAGAACTACCGAGATGATGGAAAACTGTTTTTTCATTGAATATCCTCCAAAATAATTTTTTTGATGAGTGAATTTTATCACAAGACGGTTATTTTTGTCAAGAAATTTTCGTTCTTTTAAAAAAACTTAGCCATAGCAGGCTAAACAAGGGTTTACACTCAAGTCGGTAAGCCGCTGCAAAAAATGCCGGACTTTTTATACCTGCGTATTTACAACCGTTCGCCATGCATAACGTTCTTAAATTTAAGAGTGAAGGCGAGTCCGCATGCAGACTCATAACTTATGGCGGCGCGCATCTGATATTCGGCCAGCGCGAAAACGGTTTTCATGCCGAGGCCGCAGGCCTTTCTAAGATCGCTTCCTGCGGCCAGGCCGATTCCGTCATCGGCTATTTTCAGTTCTATTATTTCATCTTCGTATTTTTTTCCAGTTATGGTTATCCTGCCGGTATTACCTCCGGGAAACGCATGTTTCAGCGCGTTGGATATGAGCTCGTTGATTATAAGCCCTAAAGGCACGGCCACGTCGATGAATATATTTATATCGTCGACGTTCTCTTCTATCGTAACCTTTTCAGGCGGCATCTTATGGTTGCTCAGCAGCGCGCCTGAAAGTTCGCTGATATATTCTCCTAAGTTAATAATCGAGAGGTTTTTGGAACTGTACAGTTTCTGATGCACCAGAGCCATCGAATGTATTCTGTTTTCCATTTCCCGGAACTCGGCTTTTAATTTTTCGTCGTTCGAATCGATCGTTTTTAAGGCCAGAAGCGAACAAATAACCTGCATATTATTTTTGGTCCTGTGATATAATTCCCTCAGAAGCGTTTCTTTCTCTTTTAAAGATATTTTAAGCCTTTCTTCGTCTTGCTTCCTTTCGGTAACGTCATGAAAAACCACGAGCGATTTATCGCCTATCAGCGAAGCGGATATTTCGACTATTTTAACGCCGCCGTCTTTACATGTGACATTAACCGTAGTAGGCTCGATTTCGCTCCTGGTTTTAAAAGCCGCGTCTATTTTTTCGCGCCATTGTAAAATAAGCGATTCGCGGTATTTTTCATCGGGATAAGCGAGAAGCCACCATTTTTTTACCGTAGTCAATTCTTCCGGACCGTATCCGAAAGTTTCAACGAATTTGCCGTTCAAATATTCCACGTTGTCTTCCGCGTCGCTCAGTGCCACGGCAAAAGGCGACAGTTCTATCATCTGCCTGAATCTTTTTTCGCTTTCCTTCAAAGATTCTTCCGCGGCGACTCTTTCCTCGAGTTCTTTTTGAAGTCGATCGTTTGAAACGTTAAGTTCGGCCGTCCTCTGCTCTACCATCGCTTCGAGTCTGTTTTGCAGGCGGCTCAATTGAAGATGCGTCCTCACTCTGGCAAGCATTTCGTCACGCTGAAAGGGCTTGGTTATAAAATCTACGGCGCCCATCGCAAAGCCTTTAACGCGTTCTTCTACTTCGGAAGCCGCGCTTAAAAATAAAACCGGTATATCGCGAATTTCAGGCTGCTCTTTCAGCCTGCGGCAGACTTCGAAACCGTCCATGCCCGGCATGCGCAAATCGAGAATTATCAATTCGGGCTGCTGGGCCTGCACCGCCATCAAGGCGCGTTCTCCGCTCGACGTAGGCCTCACTTCATATCCTTCTTCCATAAGAGTATCGGCAAGCAATTTTAACGCCGCCAGAGTGTCGTCTACGACCAGGATCCCTTTTCGCAAGCTCATTGTCCGTCCCCCGAAATTTTCTGCAAACTTTCAAGAATAGAATTATAATCGAAATTTTTAGCGCAATTATCAAGTTTTTTACCCAGAGCCGAATTTTGGTCGCTTATGTCCCTTATCGATTGATCGATTTTTTTCATGTCGAGCTTTATCAGAGCATCTTCGAGTTCACGCAGCAGATTCGCGGGCAGTTTCGCGAGTTCTGCCGCGCCCGGTTTTGAGGCGTTTTCCGCGTCTGCGACTTCGGCTTGATCGCGTATAATCCTGAGCTTAAGGTATTTTTCCACAACGTCAAAAATGTCGTCGGCGCCGAAAGGCTTGCTTATGAAATCGTCGCAGCCGGCGTCTATCATCTGCTGGCGCTCTTCCTTAAAAGCGTGGGCCGTGACGGCTATTATTATCACGCCGCCGTGAGAAGACTTTTCGCGTATTTTACGCACCGCTTCGATCCCGTCGACGCCCGGCATCCTTCGGTCGATAAATATAATGTGCGGGCGGAACTTTTCAAACAGCTCCACGCCTTCGATACCGTCGGAAGCCTCGCTGATCAAAAAGCCGAAAGGCGAAAGCAGATTATGCATAAGCAATCTGTTTTCGGGCTGATCTTCGACTATAAGCACTTTGTAATTTTTTGCGTTCTCTATTTCCAGCACGCGGCCGCGCGACGGAGCCGACATTTTAATTTTATCCCTGTCGGCCGGTTCGAAAGATACCGCGAAACTGAACTTAGATCCCTTGCCCGGCCGGCTTTCCACTTCTATGGAACCGCCCATCAGGTTAATATATTGCTGGGTTATGGCGAGGCCGAGGCCGGTACCTTCGTGCTGCCCGAGCTGAACGAAAGGCTTGAAAATATTTTTTACGCCCGCTTCGTCCATGCCGATGCCCGTATCCTGTATTTCAAATCTCAGAAAATTCCCGGCCCGGCCGTTTAAAATCGAGCACACGCCCAATTTTATCGTTATCTGGCCTTCGTTCGTGAATTTGACGGCGTTTCCAACCAGATTTATAATTATCTGCCTTAGCTTCGCCAGGTCGGTTCGCACGAAACGCGGGAAAGAAGACGACTGGTCTAATACCAGCTTTAACCCTTTAGCTTCGACCTTGACGCGGAGCATATCCATGAGATCGCCTGTGAGTTCGCCGAGATCGAAGTCGGAAAGCTCGACCTGCATTCTGCCCGACTCGATTTTGGCGATATCCAGTATATCGTTAATCAGCGTAAGGAGATGTTCGCCCGATTTAATAATGATATCGAGGTTTTCTTTCTGCCTCTGAGTGACGCCGTTTTCTCTGACCATGATATGCGCAAAACCTAATATGGCATTCATCGGCGTGCGGAATTCGTGGGACATGTTTGCAAGAAATAAAGATTTGGCGCGGTTGGCCGCCTCCGCGTTTTCCTTCGCCATAGCGAGCTGAACGGTGCGTTCCCTTACCAGCTCTTCAAGATGTTCGCGATGGCCGAGCAGCTCTTCTTCGGAACGTTTTTTTTCGGTGATATCGGTGGATATTCCGCAAAGCGCGTAACAATTTCCGTCATTTCCTTTCAGCGCGACTTTTATGCTCTGATAATACCTGATGCTTCCTTCTATAAAAGCGTTCTCTTCCAATTCCATAAGACGGCCGCTTTCAAATACCAGCCGGTCGTTTTCCATTAATTTAAGTGCGGTTTCGCGAGGGAAAATATCGAGATCGGTTTTTCCGCGGGCGGCTTCGTTGGTGGTTTGAAAAAGCTGCGTCCAGTGGCGGTTTACGAACAGATACCGGCCGGCCCTGTCTTTCATGTATATAAGGGCGGGCGAATTATCGAGTATGGCCTGAAGCTGCATGGCCAGTTCGCGGACGGTCCTTCCGAAAAAACGGCTGAGAACGAAAACTATTAAAATAGCGACGCACATGAGAACGGTAATCAGTTCCAGCAGCTTGACGAAGTTAGCGCGCTGCTCGGCGCGGGCGTCTTCGACGTTGACGCCGAGGCGCACTACGCCGAGAACCTGCGAATCGAAACCGCCGCGGTAAGGCATCAGAACTTCTTTTATTATCTTCGCGTTATGGACGTGCTCTGAAACGACCATCTTTTTACCATCCAGGCATTCGCGAGTCAGCTTAACTCCAGCGGCGTCTTCCCTCGTTTCGTTGAACGCCGGATCGCTGTGGGCTATTATAAGCCCGTCGGCGTTTTCAACCGATATAGATTCGATAACCGGTATGCGTGCTTTCATTTGCTCCGCCAGCAGGCGCGTGTGGTATTTGCCAGAAAAGCTAACTTTGCTTATCGACTCGCTTAGCATGGCGGCAAGCGCGCCGCAAAGCCTGTCTTCTTCCTTTGACTGAAGCTGAGTGTAAAGAAAATAAGCGACCACCGCTACGGTCAGCATGAGCGCGAGAACAAGCGCGCCGAAACTGACGGCTATTTTTCTATCCGCATGTCCGAAGTCGTTAGAACGGGTTTCAATCATAAGCAGCTCTTTAAAACATCATTTTTTTATTATCTTCAATTCTCCGCGCCATTGAGGTGAAAGGCTTTTCCATTTTTTTTCGAATTTATCCGGTATGGGCCCGAGCCAGCCCGGATAAAGCGATACCGTTTCCGCGGTAACCGGAAATGTCGGAACCAGGGCGTGATATGGGGGTTTTTCGCCGTTCAAAACGGCGTAAGCCGCTTTCATGGCTTCCGCGCCGAGCGGCCCGCAAAACTGTGCCGAATCTATAACGGTAAGCTTTCCATTCTTAATATTTTCAACCGATTGCGGATCTCCGTCGATAGTGGCGACTAAAATTTCATTCCGCCCGGCGGCTGCCAGTCCGTTGACAACTTCAAGCCCGCCGCCGTCGTTTACAGTAAACACGACGTCTATATCGCCGCGCTTCGGAAAGTCGCGCAGAATATCCGCCGCGGCCTTACGGCCGCCGACCGGTTCTACCGCCTGATATGAGGCGCATATTTTATAAGGGCGGCCGCACTCGCTCAGAGCGTCCAGAAATCCGTTGACGCGCTCCACCGTAGAGGAAACGTGAGGATATTCGACCAGCACTACGCTGATAGTTTCTCCCTGAGGAAATTTAGACGTTATGTATTCTCCGTCGAGATAGCCCGCCTGGTAGTTATCCGAAGTACGAAAAGCCGCCAGGACGCCGCCGCTGATATACTGATCATAAGCCACCACGGGAATTCCCGCCGCGTTAGCCTGCGAGAGTGGCCCCGCGAGAGCGGCATTATCGGTAGGCTGGACTATTATGATGTCCATTTTAATTTCTATAAGTTCTTTCATCTGGAGAACCTGCTTTTCTATGCCGTCCGCGCCGTCGCCGGCGACGCGGGTGTGCAGCTTCACGGTATGCCCTCCCGAAGCGGCCGCCCGTTTGTTAATTCTTTCGGCCTCGTCTTCGAGGCCGCGGCTCATAGCCACCTGACCCGCTATGTTTTGCGACCAGTAAAGAACGCCTACGTTTTTTTCCTCGGCCAGCAAAGGGAGCGCATAAAAAAGGAGCGCGGATAAGAATATAGAAAACGCTTCAACAGCTGTTATAAATCTGTTCATCTGGCACCTCCTGAAAAAAATCCGTTAAAAGACGGCATGACAATAAAAAACTCCGCATGGCGCCGCGTAATAAACGCGGGCAAAGCGGAGTCTTAAGAAGCATA
>JAKPTH010000344.1 GCA_029571125.1 bacterium | reverse complement strand
ATTATCTTCGTCTTATCTGCTTAAAACGCTTGAAAACGAAGATAATGAAAATATCCGCTACTGGGCGGTCCAAATCATTTCGCGCGGCGAGGGCAATAATTTTCATCAGCTCCTTAAAATGCTCAAAGAGCCGGGCCGGTCTGAAAGAGTATTTATAATACAGGCCCTGCGGGAGTCCAGAAACGATCAGGCGCTTCCCGCGCTGCTCGAGCTTTTGACGGACCCGCAGTGGACCATACGCCGCGAAGCCGCTTACGCCGTGGCCGAATACGGCCCCGAAAAAGCCATAGACTGCATTATTACGGGCGCGCGCCTCGATAACGCCGATTTTAAATTCTGGGCGCAAAAAATACTGAATTCGTTCGATAAAAAGGCCATGGAAATAATCGCCTCCCGCGTTAAAAATGCTGAAAATCAGGGTGAAACCGATGAATTAAAAAAATTATACCCGCTTTTCGAGCTGATTAATTCCACCGGATGCGTAGACATTATAGTTTCCACCCTTAAAGGCAAGAAAACGGCCGCCAAGGAACTGCTCTGCGAAAGCCTTAAAAACATAAAAAACGAATATTTCGTCCAGAACCTTCTGAAAGTTTTCGATGCTGAAGACGCCGGCGTATGCTTTTTTATCGCGCGCATCCTTAAAAATATTTCCAAAAGTTTATACCACATACTCTACAGCGCCCTAGACGACAAAAAAGCCGAAAAGCGCGTCTGGATATGTAAAATATTTTCTGAAATAAAAGACAATTCTTTCATCGCGCCGCTTATGGTCCTGCTTTCCGACGGCGACAAAAACGTCCGCTACGAAGCGACCCGCGCGCTTGCGCGCTTCGAGTCGAGGGAAGTTTTCGAAAAGCTTATCAAGCGCTTCATAGACGAAGACGAAGAAGGGCGCATATGCATAATCGAGAATATAAAAACCCTGGTGGACGAAAAAATGATTCATTCGCTGACCGACGCGCTGGAGGATTCGTCCGACACGGACGCGTACTGGATATCGAAGCTTCTCGTAGAATCCGCAGCAGGAAGGCTGGAGCTTCTCGAAAAACTGCACGACGACTCCGGCGAGAAGTCGGCCGCGCGCTACTGGCTGAAAAAGGTCATCGATCATGTTAACGGCGTGAGCTACCTTTAATACTCAAATTTAGTAACGCATATCTTTTACAATCAAATCGGCGGCATTTTTATTGAAACGCTCTGCCAATAATAAAACGGAGGAAATATAATGACAATCGACGCATGGGAATTAAAATCGGGATTTTTTAAGGAAAAAATCAAATCATCCAGACTGAAAGCTTTTCAACTAATCGAAAGCGAAACAGGCGACTTCGCTAAAGACGGAGTAAAGGTTTACAGCTGCGAGTACGATCAGGCCGGCAATATGGTACGCGAGGCCGAATACGGCCCGGACGGCGAGCTCGACTGGATATGCTCTTATTCGTATGATTCGGCAGGCCGTCTCGTGGAAGAAGTTATTTACACCGACGGCAACGTGGTCGAAGGAAAAACCGTGCATACCTACGGCGCCGATTCTCGGCTGGCCGAAGTGGCGGAATTCGGTGAAGATAACGAAGTGGAATTCAAAACTTCTTATACATACGAAGCTTCGACGCTCGTCGAAGAGACGCGCGCCGATGAATCGGGCCAGAAATCCGGCTGCTGCAAGCATAAGTACGACGCAAAAGGCAACCGCGTTGAAACGATCGAGTACGACGCGGACGAAAACCCGGTTACGAAGGTGGCTTACAAATACAACGGCGACAACTGCCTTATAGAAGAAACCATTTACGCCTGCGAAGACTCTGAATGCGAACTCGATTCCTCTATCGTATATGTTTACGACGATCAGAAACGCCTTATCGAAAGGCAGATCAAGAACGACGAAATGGTGTTCGACAAGGTGGATTATAAATACGACGCCAAAAACAATATCGTCGAAGAAAATTTCTTCGAGCGCGACGATATCGAAGACGAAGGCTATTCCACGCGCGTTGTTTATGAATACGACGATCAGGACAATATAATAAAGGAAACCGAATACGAAGTGAAAGACGGCAGCCTGAAGCCGATGATTTATTCGAAGCATGTTTACGAGTATCATTCGTAAAAACGGCGAAATTCAAGGCATCGCCATTTTATATGCCTGCGGCGATTAACTGCGAATAAAAAAACGAGGCGCTTGTTAAAAGCGGCCTCGTTTTTTATATGTGTTTTATTTTATTAGCGCGGGTTCTTTTATTTAAGCGGTAAGAGGCGCATCCGAGCCCTTGACGGAATCCCCTTCGGCGACGCCCAGGATTTCTTTTATCTGCTTGGCGTCGATAGTTTCGATTTCCAGGAGTTTTTTAGCGAGGCTGTGCAGGCCGTCTATATTATCTTCTATTATTTTACGGGCTTTTTTATAGCATTCGTTAACTATTCTGGAAACTTCCTCGTCTATGAGCTTGGCGGTGTCTTCGGAGTAGTCTTTGACTTTAGTTATTTCGCGGCCGAGGAAAACGTGTTCTTCGCGCCTGCCGAAGGTTATCGGGCCGAGTCTGTCGCTCATGCCCCACGCGCATACCATGTTATGCGCGATATTTGTGGCCACCTGCATGTCGTGCGAAGCTCCGGTATAGATTTGATTGAAAACCACTTCTTCCGCGACGCGTCCGCCCATCAGCTTCGTGATTTGATTTATGAAATGAGTGCGGCTGTAGTGATAGCGGTCGCGCTCCGGCAGGCTGTGCGTGAGGCCTAGCGCCCGGCCGCGCGGTATGATCGTGACTTTGTGCACCGGATCGGTTTCGGGCGTTTTTACGATGACCAGCGTGTGGCCGGCTTCGTGATATGCCGTTATGCGCTTTTCGTCGTCGGACATGACGCGCGATTTTCTTTCGCTGCCCATGAGTATCTTATCTTTCGCCAGTTCGAAATCGTTCATTTCGACGAGGGTTTTATTCTGCTTGGCGGCGATGAGCGCGGCTTCGTTTACTATGTTGGCGAGATCCGCGCCCGCGAGGCCGGGCGTGCCGCGCGCGAGGGTCTCCACGTTAAGGTTTACTTCGATCTGCGGGAGCTTTTTGATATGCACGTTGAGTATTTCGATGCGGCCTTTAAGGTCGGGGTAATCGACGGTCACTTCGCGGTCGAAACGGCCGGGGCGAAGCAGCGCCGGGTCAAGAACGTCGGGGCGGTTGGTGGCGGCGACCAATATTATGCCTTCGTTGGTTTCGAAGCCGTCCATTTCTACGAGAAGCTGGTTTAACGTCTGCTCGCGTTCGTCGTGGCCTCCGCCGAGTCCGGTTCCGCGCTGGCGGCCGACGGCGTCTATTTCGTCTATGAATATTATGCACGGGGCGTTCTTTTTGCCCTGATAAAAAAGGTCCCTGACGCGCGACGCGCCCACTCCGACGAACATTTCGACAAAATCCGAACCGGATATGTTGAAAAACGGGACTCCGGCTTCGCCGGCTACCGCGCGGGCAAGAAGGGTTTTACCTGTGCCGGGGGGGCCGACGAGCAAAACGCCCTTCGGTATGCGTCCGCCGAGCCTCTGAAACTTAGGCGGGTTTTTAAGGAATTCGACTATGTCGGTAAGCTCTTCTTTAGCTTCGTCGCAGCCGGCTACGTCTTTGAACGTTTCGCGCAGCCTTTTTTCGGAAAGAGGCTTGGTTTTCATTTTGCCGAAAGACATGGCGCGCGAGCCGTTGCCGTTGGTTTTCTGGAGGATGTATATCCAGAAGCCTATGAAAATGATTATAGGCAGCCAGTTTAACAGGATCTCAAGGTACCATGGAAGGCTCGTCGGCGGATTGACGTTGATCGTGACCTTGGCCTTTCTTAA
>JAKPTH010000305.1 GCA_029571125.1 bacterium | reverse complement strand
AGACCGGATGAAAGCATCCATGTAGTATGCGGATATTCGGTTCTATCTTTTTCTTTGCCAACCGGATTAAACGCCGTAACTTTAATTTGCGAAAGATCATAGACCGCTTGCGATGAGTTTATGAAAATTTCATCCGATGTTTTACTCAACAAAATCTGAAAATTATCATGCTTCTTGCATGAATTTTTAGGGTCACAATCGCGCGGATCTTTATCATGCTTTTTACATGAATTATTAGAATCGCAGCCGCGGGAATCATTATTATTTTTTTTGTGCGAATCTTTCGAATCGCAATCATATCGCGAGGCGACACGGGCCGACGCCGCCTGACGAAGGCCGGAAGTTTGAACGCCGATTACCGTACTCAATCTGAAAACCGCGAATTTAGTCGTTCCGTTTTTTACAAAACTGGCTATAAAGACAGTTCTGTCATTGTTAAAAGGCGCTGAAAATACCGAGCCGTCAAAAGAACCGCCGCCCGAATAGATAGTCCAGAAAGGAGTTATATTTTCGGATTCGTTATTTGTAAAATACGCCGTAGCAATAACTTTCGATTTCAGATCGTACGCCGTTCCGGCCGCTATCTCGTCTGTGACTCTGCTAAGAACTATGCCTGAAAAATAAACGGCCGAAGGGTCATTGGGTTTCAAATTGGCGTTAATAAAATCGCCGTTTAATATTTTTTCCAGTTGAAGAAAATATTCGTCCTGATTGTCTTCGGTAACCATAATATTTTGAAGAGCAGCCAGTTCTGTTGTGTTTTTTATCGAACCGGCATCCGCCATAATCATCGAATCTTTATATCCCATAGATCCCATAAGCGGAGAGCCGCCTCCATCGTTACCGCCGCAACCGTTAAATAAAGCGGCCATAAATATTAAGCTGAAAATAGTGAACGCCTTATTTAAGCTTAAATTCAATATGTTATTTTTTCTCATAACCTTCACGCTCCGCTTCAACACAATCTTTATAATACGTTGCCGTCGTTTTTATTAGCGGCTTCTTTCGTCAGATAAAAAACCAGAAGCCCGACATCAACGTTCTCATAATTTTTTATAAAATGTACGAATTTAAGAAAAATTTTGAAAAGGTCCGAATGTGCGCTTTTAATAAAGCTGAACAGGATTGATTTGTAACTTATCAAAAATCTTTTCATGCAGTTTTTAAAAGAATAATAACTTCATTTTTTTATAAGCATTTATCGTACCATGCTTTATATGATACTTTGCAAAGCTTGTCAACGATTTCTAAGCCCTTCCAACCCCATTGTTGGATTTATCAACAAAATACGTGTTGTTTTTCACATCACCACGATGAATCCATCACAATTTAATCGTTGGATTTATCAACAATGTTATCTTTGAAGCTTTAGTTATTATGAGATCGAATACTTGAACTTGAATATTGATTAAATAAATTAATTTTGATATAATATTAAAAAATAATATGGAGGGATTTATGAAATTGTTCACAGTTTCCTTGGTAGTTTTAACGCTTTTACTATCGCTTGGAGTAAACCTCGCCGTCGCGGCGGTCACATCCGATGGCAGCGCGCCGGTATACAAGCCGGAGCTTCTCGGCGAAACATTAAAAGCCTGCGAAAAAGCCGTTGCCGAAAAGCAGCTGCCTGTAGTGGTATTCGATCTGGATTCGACGCTTTTTGATAATGCGCCTCGCAACCGAGCTATAATTGAAGAATTTGCAGAAACCGTAAAAGATAAATATCCTGATTTTTATAAAGCCGTTAAAGCCATGAAAAATGAAAATCTGGCTTATTCTCTTGACGACACTCTCAAAAATATAGGAATCAGCGACGATAAAATATTGAAAGAACTTAAGAAGGTCTGGTATGACAAATTCTTCACTGATAAATACGTCGTTTTAGACAAAGCTTATGAAGGCGCCGTAGATTACGTCACCAAACTTCATAAAGCCGGAGCTAAAATAGTTTATTTAACCGGCCGCGATACGCCTGACATGGAAAAAGGCACTCTTCAGTCTCTTAAAGATTATAAATTCCCTATCGGCGATACCAATTCAGTGCTTTTAACAAAACCCGAAAAGAAAATCAAAGATGATGAATATAAAAAGACTGCGTCTGCCGAAATAATGAAAATGGGAAAAGTAGTGGCGTCATTCGATAACGAACCCAAAAACGTCAACCTGTTTAAAGAAGTTTTTCCCGGCGCCATAATAGTTTTCGTTGAAACGAATCATTCGCCGAAAGCAGTGCCGGTTAACGCATCGATACCGTGGATTAAATCCTGGAAATAATTCGATAATAAATAAGACGCGTTAAAAAATCAGCGCTCATCCAAATTAAAAGCCGCCGTTTAACGGCGGCTTTTATTATTTTAAAATATTATTATGAATTTCTGAGCGATTCTATAATATCGGCATTAAGGATTTTCCGCGCCGAGCCGATCGAGCTTATCAATAGCACAAAAAGCTCTATGACAGCTATCGCCGCAATATTTATAAAATTTAGTTTTACAGGAATAACCGTTACGCTGTAATAAAGCGTAACTTCAGCCGGCACCTTAAAATTGAACCACTCTATCGCCAGCCCGCCGAAAATTCCCGCGCCAACTCCAGCCGCAAGACCGATTAAGCCGTATATGAGGCCTTCGTAAAAAAAAATCCGCATCACAGAGTTCATTTCCGCTCCAAGAGCATTCATTATGGCAACCGTTTTCATGCGCCTGTATACGTTTTGCGATATGACGAACGCCACCGCCATGTTCGCCAGCGCGAGAGCCAGAAAAATTATAAAAAACAATACCATTCGTTCTATTTTTATAGTGGCGAAAAGGCTTTTATTAATCTGCTTATATGTTCTGACCATAATGGTTTCATCTTTGATCGATTTTCTTAATTTTTCACAAAATTCATCGGCCCGGTTTATATCTTTAAGTTTTATCAATATGGATGTCGCGACGCCTTCATATCCGAGAAGTTTTTGAAGCGTCTTGATATCGCAGAAGCAGTAGCTGAAATCATAATCGTAAATACCTATTTCAAATGTCGTAAGCGGCGTGAAAAAAGCTTCCGAGTTTACAGTCGTTATTTTAAGGTTTTCTCCGGGCGACAATCGAAATTTATCATATAGCACTTTTCCGGTTATTATAAAAGGAAAATCAGGCCTTGCCGATTCTGAGCCGTTTTTTTTGCCCGCTTCGCTCCGCGCAAGCGCCGGTTTGGTTTCGGCCAGAAGAAGCAATTTTGAATATATGGAATTCAACCCCGGAAAAAAAGACGAAACGCTCGACTCGGAAGTAAAATCCGCTCCGATAAGTCTTATTCCGGTCGAATATTCGTCTTTAGATATAATGGCGTCGGCGGTAAAGCGAGGCGTAATACCCTGTATAATGTCCGCATTCTCGCTTTTGATTTTATCGATGAAACTTTCGTAATCGCTGAATCCAAAACCGTCGGTAGTGGTGATTTCCACATGCGAACTGGCCCCGATAAGTTTTGAAACAAGCTCATCGTCGAGACCTTCAGCCACTGAGGCTATCAGTATGACCATGGCCGCCGCCGCCGCTATCATGATTACCGGATATTTGCCGTAAGAAAGGCTTCTTTTAAAAAAAGCCCCGGCCATATAAAATTCGAGGTTTAATTTCATTATAACCGCCCCGAACGGAAAACTGAAATGATAAGTATGATTCCCAGAAAACCCGCGGTAACGAAACCTATAAGGCCGAGAGTCGGGATTCCATAAACCATGGGGCCGCGGCCCGTCATTACTATAAAGCCCGAAGCCACGATTATAGCCGAAATAATAAGAGAAACCGAAATACGGCTGCTCACCGAATCCAGCTTGTTAATAAGTTCTTCGAGGCCTATATGGTGAAACTCGATAGCAAGCTTTCCCTTTTCGACCTTTTTTATGATCGAATTGAACGAACGCGGCGATTCGGTTACAAATTCTTTAATATCTTCGGCGAAATTTATAAAAAATTTTGAAAAATTCTGCGGCCATAGAAGTTTTTTCGTTATTTCCTTAATGAACGGACCGGCAATCTTGTTAGCCTCGAATTCGGGATCCAGGTTTCGTCCGATAGCCTCTATTTCCATCGTAGCCTTGCTCAAAAGAGAATATTCGGCCGGCACCCTTATTTTGTGCCTGACCGCGATTTTTATCGTCTGCAGCATCACTTTGCCCAGTTCGATATTTTTAAGCGGCCGGCCGTAATAATCGTCTATAAATTCGTCTATTTCATATTTCAAAAGGCCTATATCGATGTTATCAGGCATTACGCCCATAACAAGAAGATTTTTAAGTATTTTATCGCTGTCTCTGGTCATAAGGCCGAGAAACATGTTAACCACCCTGGTCTGGTGCTCTTCGGTAAGCTTTCCGGTAATTCCGAAATCTATGAAAGCTATAGTGCCGTCGTATCTGATAAAAACGTTTCCGGGATGCGGATCGCCATGAAAAAGGCCATCGATAAGGACCATTTTAAAGAAAGCGCTCGCCCCGTTATGAGCGATGGCTTTGAGGTCGAATCCCAGAGCCTTGAGCTCGTCCACTCTATCCGCCTTAACGCCGGACATATATTCGAGCACAAGAAGCCTCGCGGTGGTGAATGATTGATAAACTTTCGGAATGTGAATCGTTGCGTCGTTTTCAAAATTTTTATAAAATCTTTCACAGTTCTGCGCCTCTATGCTAAAATCTATTTCCCGCCTGATATGGCGCGCGAACTCGCCGACCATACGGACCGGCTCATAAAGCCTGATTTCCGGAAATCTGTTGGCGAGCATTTTAGCGAAGTTAAATAAAATTTCAATATCGGATTCGATGGTTTTTTCGATATCGGGCCTTCGCACTTTTATAATGACCTTTTCGCCGTTAAGCAAAATAGCCTTGTGCACCTGAGCTATCGAAGCGGAACCGATCGGTTCCGGAGTGATTTCGGAAAAAAAATCGCCGGCGGGGCGCTGATATTCGCTTTCTATTATGGAAACGACCTTTTCGAATGCAAAAGGTTCGACCTCGTCTTGAAGTTTTGAAAGCTCGGCTATTAAATTCTCCGGAAGCATGTCCGGACGAAGCGATAAAAGCTGGCCGAATTTTATAAAAGTGGGCCCGAGCTCTTCGAGCGCGGATTTGATTCTCTGTGCAAGCGTTCCCATCTTATGAGGATTTTCGGTGGTGGACAGAATACGGAATACTTTAGTTTTAATATTAAATATACGGAATATGCCTATCTTTTCGATCACGAAGCCGAGGCCGTGCTTGATAAGGATATTGGCGATAGCTTTATACCGCAAAAATAATTTATATCTTTTTTTTATATTGAAAATGCCCATAAACGATATTGCCCCCCGGCTTGACCGGCCATATAAAAACAGCGGCGGATTTTATAAACTGCGGCCGCGCATTAAACGAAAAACTTATATTATTTTAATCTAAATTGCCTGAAATGTAAATACAAATTTAGCGGCCGCCGACAAATTTTAAATAAAAAAAAGGCGGATTTTTTTATTCCGCCTCTTTTTTTATTTTATTTTTATTCCAGCTATTATCTGTTGAGAACGTTGTCTATAGCATGGCCGACAGCGCTTCCGGCCCTGTCTACGACGCTTCTGACACTGTATCCGATGGGATGAATTTTACGCTTTATGCTCGCGGTAGTATTTTCGACTCCATTGTTTAAATTCTGTTTGAACCTGTTTACTCCCTCTTTCACAACGGGGCCTACCTGGCTTTTAAAATTTTCGCATCCATTTTTAACTTCGGCGACGCCAGATTCAATGCGGTCGCTTATTCTTTCTTTGATATCGCCGTCGGTTGCGCGTTCAATCAGGCTGCCTGCTACAGTAGCAGTTCTGGAAACCGAATTTTTTACCATGGCAGTTTTTTCGGCTACGTATGCGCGGGCTTCTCTTGCATCTTGAGAAATCTGATTGACGTTATCGCGAAGGCCTTCGCGTTCGCTCTGGAATGTATTATAAACGGTAGCGTTGGCGTTGGGCGAATTTGCCGGATCGCCGAAAGCGAGCGCCGGATTTATTGAAAGTATTATAACCGCGGCTGCAATAAAAAAAGATATAGTGTTTCTCATATAATTACCTCCGTTTTTTATAATCATCGTTATATTTCGGTTTTTGCTTTAGTTTTTTAACTTACAAAATAATTATACTTAATAAAATGACCCGTGTCAACATACGATACAAAAAAATTGCAAAATCCTGAAAAATAAGTTATAATAAATTAAAATTAATGACAAGAGGCGCTTAACTTGGATGAAAAAAGTATTTTAGCCAGAATTAAAGCCGGCGGGCTCAAGATTACCAGGCAACGCGAGGTAATAATTACCGTGCTGATCGAAAACAAGGGCAATCATCTTAACCTGGAACAAATCCTTGAAAAGTCGCATATTTACCACGATAACATTTCCGCCGCCACAATTTATCGGAATATAACGTTTTTAGAACAAAACGGAATAATTAAAAAATTCACGGGGCACGACAAAAAGTCCTATTACGAAATCGAGGCGCGAGGCGAAGCGCACAAGCATCACGACCACCTTTTTTGCGTTAAATGCGGAGAAATAATCGAGTTTTATAACCAGCAGATAGAAAAATTGCAGCAAAAAATAGCGCGCGAAACGGGCTTTAAAATATTGGACCACAAGCTCGAAATTTACGGCGAATGCCGTAAATGCTCATCCGGCGAATAAGCGCTCGCACGCGGACGCCCGGGGCTCCAGATTTACTCTCCGCCATGGGGAAGAATCTGGTTAAAAGTGGTTTCGGCCAGAAAGGAGCTTCTTACCAGAGGCGCCGATGCGACGGCTTTAAAACCCATCTCACATGCCATAATCTTATAATTTTCAAATACTGACTTATCCACATATTCTTTTACCGCATGGCTTTTAACCGAAGGCGCGATATATTGCCCTATCGTAAAAATATCGCACCCGGCCGAACGCAGATCGGCCATAAGCTCTTTAACCTCTTCCTGCGTCTCGCCCAATCCGGCCATAATACCGGACTTCGAAAAAACTTCTTTTGAAATTTCATGAACGCGCCTTATAAGTTCGAGCGAGCGGCCGTAGTCGGCACCGCTTCTTACCTCGCGATAAAGCCTTTTAACGGTTTCAAGGTTGTGCGATAGTACAGTAAGCCCTTCTACAAAAACCATTTTAAGCGAATCGAGCGACCCTTTGAAATCAGGAACAAGCGCTTCAATCTTAGTTTGAGGGCACAGCCTGTTTATGCTTTTTATAACCGATCCGAAATGAGAAGCCCCCCCGTCGGCAAGATCATCGCGGGTAGGCGACGTTATTACGACATATTTCAATCCGAGGCGGCTGACCGCTTCGGCCACGTTATTTATTTCGGCCGGATCCGGAGGTTGCGGTTTTTGACGGCTTACCGCGCAAAAAGAGCATGCGCGCGTACATCTGTCGCCTAGTATCATAAAAGTCGCAACTTCGTCTTTGAAACAGCGGCCGCGGTTTGGGCACAGCGCGCTTTCGCAGACGGTGTTGAGATTGAGCTCCTTAAGAAGGCTGCGCGTTTTAAGGCTTTCGCCGGCGCGATATCCCGATTTATTTTTTATTATTTCCGCCTTTAACTCTTCCGGTATTTTATTCTTTATCATAATTACTGTCCTGACCTCATAAAATTAGGCTAAATCGCTAGCGTATTATAACTTATTATCGCGAAATTGTCAATTCGCCCGGCCGGCCGGAAAGCCTTTTCCCTTTTAATCGGACGCTTGCATACGCTTGCGAAGTGTGGTATAATAAATGATATACGAAGCGGCAATATCAACGAAAAGGAGCTAAGTTTATGTCATATGTGGAATATAAAATTAAAAATCAGCTTCTGAAAGTTCAAAAAATAATATCGGAAGAAGAGCTGCGCGAGCGCATAAAAGAAATAGCCGTTCAGATAAGCGCCGATTACAAAGACGAACCCGTTTATCTGGTGGGCATTTTAAAAGGCGCCTTCATGTTCATGTCCGAATTATGCCGCCATCTTACGATAACCTGCGAATGTTCCTTTCTTGGCGTTTCGAGCTACGGCAACGAAAAGACCACCAGCGGTAAAGTAAAGATCACAAAAGACATAGAAGAGGACATAGAAGGAAAGAACGTCATAATAATCGAAGATATCATAGATACCGGCATCACGCTCAGTTTTTTAAAGGAATATATGAAAACCCGAAATCCGAAATCCATCAAGATATGCTCGCTGCTTTCAAAACCTTCCTGCCGCAAAGTGGAGCTGGCCATAGACTATGTGGGGTTCGAAATTCCAAACGAATTCGTTATCGGCTTCGGCCTCGATTACGAGCAGTATTTGAGAAACCTTCCTTACGTGG
>JAKPTH010000299.1 GCA_029571125.1 bacterium | reverse complement strand
AAAAGAAGTGCCGGCGTAGCTGGCTTCGAGCCCCAGCACGCGGTCGAGTTCCACGGCGTGGCCGCACGATTCATGCACCTGAAGGCCGAGCTGGGAGCCGCCTATTATAAGCGTGGCCAGGCCCGAAGGCATCTGCGGAGCGTCTATAAGGGCGACGCATTCGCGCGCTATTCTTTCGGAATTTTCTTTCAGGCCGAGCTTTTTGATATATTCGTATCCGGCCGTGCCGTAGTTGCCGCGGAACGAATTTGGGAAAGAACGTTTCTGAAAGTCGCCGTTGGCGATCGAATAGCATTCGATGCCGCCGCCCGATTCATATATCGTCTGCTCGATATCCGCGCCGTCGGACGAATAGAATTTTTTATCCGTTTTCCAGAATTTTAAAAATCCCTTGGTGAGCGAAACGCCCTTTACCGTTCTCATAAGGTCTTCGCAGTCGAATAAAAGGCCGAGCTTTTCGTCGAGCGATACTTTAAACGGATCGATTTCTATGTGAGTAGTGTATTTGTCTTTCACCGGGTCGCACGGGGCGAGCCTGGCCGGCTTGTCTACCGTCAGCGCCGAAGCTTTAGCTATGGAAAAAGCGAAATCGGCCACGCGCCTGATTTCATTCTCGTTTACGATATTAGACGAGGCGAAGCCCATGGCGCCGTTGTAAAATACCCTTATCCCGAACCCTTCGTCGGTGGAAATATTATAATTATCGACTTTAACGTTATTTGTAGCGACCCCTTCTTCGGTCATATTTATTATTCTGATATCCGAATAGCTGGCGCCGCCGTTTTTAAGACGCTTGAACACGTCTTCGATAACACTTTTCATTTCATACCTCCCGTTTGATATCGTGCTGCCGAAATTTAATGCATATATTATACTATATTCGGCCGTAAAATGCAAACCCGCTTTTATCCGTTTTTAACGAAAATATGTGGAATATATTTAAAGCTGAATATACTATTTAACTCGCGGTTCGCCTATGGCGGAAATCAATTCGCGCGCAACCGCCGCGGCTTCGATTCCTCCGGTGCCGGGCTCGCAGAAAGCTATGATCGCGTATTCGGGGTTTATATATGGAGTGTAGCATAAAAAAACGCCGCTGGTTATTATAAGCTTTTTCCCGTTTTCTATGCGTGTAGAAATGCCGGCGGAACCGGTTTTGGCCGCGCAGTCCGCGCCGCCCATGGCGTTAAACGCCGTACCGCGCGTAACCACTTGGCGCATCGCAAAGTTTATTTTTTCCGCGCTGCCGCCGTCGAAAACGAAACGGTACCCTTCGGCGCCGGATATGGCCGGCGAATCGGAAGCCGCCAGAAACGTTACGAGCTCGATTAATTTTTGCGGCGAAACTTTAACGGGGCCGTCGCCTGTTACGGCCTGCAGGTAACGCCCGCTCGAAGCTTTTAAAAGCGATCTTTCAGCGGCTTCGTCTATAAAGCCGCACTTTTTTAGGGCACCCGTGAATTCGCGCCGCGGTATAATGCCCATGAATTTTTTGAAATATAAATTGCATGAGTTGTAAAAGGCCGACTCCAGATCGACCTCTCCGTGCCCGCCTTTTTGAGAGCAGTTGTAGCGCCGACCGCCGGAGACGCTTTCGTCTTTGCAATAAAACTTAACGCCGGCGGCGTTTTTAATATGTTTTAATATGATAGCGTAATCGAATATTTTAATGATAGAGCCCGGAGATATCTTGCGCCCGTAAAAAAAATCGCGGTCGCTCGCGAAAACGACCTTTCCGGTCTTTATACCCACCGCCGCGGCGAATATTTCTTTTTTTGAATATTTGCCGCCGCGCATCGCGTCGAATTTATCCGCCATTCGGTTATAGACTCTTATTTCGCTGCTCGAAAGCTCGCCGTGGTAAAAGCCGTTTTGCCGTTCCCCGGCCCGGGCGGAAAAGACGAAAAAAGAACTGGACGTTATTAAAAGAACGGCCGCGGCGAATAAAGCCGCAAACCGGCGTATATGCAGGAAATATGATCGATCGACGGTATAGTTTTTCATAACAGGCCTGCCGTATATACTTAAAAATAGCTTCAGGCGCTTCGCCGCGGCGTATTTAAAATTCGAATGCGCTCCGCAGATCGTTTTGCCGTATGAACGAAATGCCCGAAAAAGTGCCCGCCGCTATAGTGTCCTTGTAAACGGCAAAAGAAGTGACCATGTTGGACATGAGCGCGTTGCGGGCGTTGAAATGCCTCGAGCGCCCGCCGCGGCCGCGATCTATTAAGGCGAGCCCGCCGTTATACGTTCCGGCGAAAGTGAAATCGCCGTAATTAAAAAGCGCGTTGGCGTTTACCATTTTCGACGGCAGCGTGTTTTTCGCGCCGAACGGCGTGAATTTTTTAGTCCTGAGGTTGAAAAGCGATATTGCGCGGTCGTAAGTGGCCGCAAGCAAATTATCCGGGTCATAAGGCGCAATGGCCGTTACCCAGTTGTCGGCTATCGCGGAATTGATCGTAAAATAAGTTTTGAGCTGCCTCGACGAATATTTCATTTCGCCGAAACCCCTGTAAGTGCCGAAATAAATTATATCGGACGCCCTGTCGTAATAGATGCAGTAAACGCGTTTGTCGATTATATTCGGGTCCAGGCTTATGTTTTCGACGCTCATGTCGCCCTTCAGAACCGATATTCCCGCCGACGTGCCTATGAACGCACGCTCCGAGGAGACGTGCAGGGCGTTTACGCGCGGGCTTTCCAGCGGATTTTTAAGAGGAATCAGGCGGCGCGACGAGTGATCGAATACGTCGAGCCCGCTCGTAGAGCCTATCAAAAGGTAATTTCCGAACCTGGCCAGGGCGTTGGTCTGCGCGCCCGAAAGCTTCTGCGCGCAGAGCGAGCCGAAATCCAGGGCGCGCCCGCGGTCGTAAACGAAGACTCCGCCGTCGAAAGTGGCGCAGAATAAATAGCCGGCATATTCGCAGAGCGCGGTTATTTTATCGGAAAAACCGCGGCTGTTTTCCTCGATGATTTGAAGCCCGGAACCGCTGTATTTGAATAAAGCGTTTTTTGAAAGAAGATAAAGAGCGCCCCCGGCGGCTTCGACTTTTTTAATGCCTTCGGCGGCCTTGACGGAAGCGAGTCTGGACTGCGTTATCAATTTTACCGGAACGCCGCCGCGGCAGCCGAGGCTGAATATGCCCGACGCGTAAGTCGAAAAAATAACGGCCGGATTCTCTCCCTGGAAGGTTCCGCCTGAGCCCGTTCCGCCGCCCGCCCCGGTTATCGAAGTTACGAATATATCTTTTAAAACGTGAGTTTTTTCAAAATTAACCGCGCCTATTTCCACCCGCTCGAGGCCCGAAGCCCCGCCGAAATAAACGCTACCGTCTTCGTAATGGGCCGCGTCGAACGAAGAAGCCGATTTCTGCGAATAAACCCGTTCCATGTCGTTCGCTTCGAAGCTGTTGACTTTTAAAATAACGCTCCCGCCCGAGAGGGCGAGCGCCAGATATGTTATATTATCTTTTTCGAATATATCGATGTCGTTTACGTCGTTCGACGCAAGCCCGTGAGAACGGTCGGAAATTTTATAAATCCTGTTCTTGACGTAAATATAAAGCCCGCCGCCGGCCGTAAGTATGAAAAGCGCGCCGCCGCGAGTTTTCAGCTTGTTGATGCCGAAACGGCCCGCCGCGCTGATTATCGAAATGCGCCTGACCGCCCTGTCGTTTAACTCTATTAAATCTCCGCCCCTTGCGCCGAAATAAAAATTTTCGCCGTCGAATGCCGCCGCGCTTAATTCTGCGCCGAAACAGCCGACGCCGTTCAATATTTTGAAGGCGTTTTCGTATTTGCTTTCTTCGAAGATAGTTGCCGCCGCGCCGCCGCTTTTGCCAGCGAACGCCATGCGCTTTAAGCCCGCGCCGAAATCCCCGGCCGTTGCCAGAAGCCCGCCGGCGATAATGAAGTCGTTTGTTACGCGGCTGTTTCGAAAGTTCTTAAAAAGGCTTCCGCCCGCCTCCGAACGGTTGTCTTCTTCCGAAAATGCCGACGATATGTTTATTTCGTCGACCGCTTTATAGCGAAGCTTTACTTCCAGCGTGCGCGTGTTTTCAATCATAGGCGCCGCCAGCGCGCTATTAAAAATGGCGGGTATAAAAAAACCCGCCAGATATAACGTGATTATAAGATGTTTTAATCCTGAAATATTTATAAGATTCATCTTAAATTTTTTATTATAAGCCGCTTATTTAACTTCATCGTCATCGGCTTCCATTTCGTTTTCCGTTTCGTCGAAAAAACCGCACCCCGAAAGAATATCGAATGCGCGTTCAAAATCTTCGGCCGGCACGTAAAGCGCCGGAGGAAACATGCTCACTCCGAATATGCCCTTCGCGCTGTCGGATTTTTTGATCACTTCGATATCGTTGTCGTTTAAAAGCCCTTCGGCCATATCCGCCATTATCAGGTCTTTCGCCTTTAAAACCAGAACGTACTCGCGGTCGTTTTCATCCCTGTAACGCTCTTCCGCGTTTCTGAGGATTTCGTCCTCGACCTGATTTTCTATGTCTTCGATCGAGCGTAATCCCATCTTTAAAACGGTACCTCGTCGTCGCTTCCGAGGTTCTGCATGGAAGCCGCATATTTGTCCATGTCCTGCGACGAAAAATCGGCCGCCGGTTCAGGAGCGTAATCCGCGTTCGGTTCGCTGGAAAAAGAACGTCCGCCGCCCGCCGATTCGTCCTTCGAGCCCAGAAATACCATGCTGTTGGCCACTATTTCAGTGACGTAACGCTTTATATTGTCGCGGTCCATATAGTCGCGGTAGGTAATGCGGCCTTCTATAAAGACCTGGCGGCCTTTGCGAAGGTAATTGCCCGCCAGCTGGCCGAGCTTGTCCCATAATATGATCTTATGCCATTCGGTTTTTTCTTTGCGGTCGGCGTCTTTTCCGAAACTTTCGGAAGTGGCCAGTGTGATGGTTGTAACCGTGCGGCCCGTAGGCGTGGAACGCACTTCGGGGTCTTTGCCGAGGCGCCCGATTAACTGCACTTTATTTAATGATGATGCCATTTTCGTCCTCCATATAGTTATTAAGGTGAGGCTATTATAACATAAACCCGGCTAAAAATAAAGAACATTAAAAAAATCAAGTATTATAAGCTTTTTCACCTTTTTTGCCGCCGGAGGTTGCCGGCCTGATTTGACTTGCGCATTGATTTTATAGTATAATCCAACGTCGCTTTAATGAAATAATAATCCTTAACTTCATTTTTTTAACTTTTAAGCTGAAAGGACAATACCTATCAAAACAAATATTATACAGAGCAATCAGGCGTCCGATTCCGAAAAAAAGGCCGTTCTTATCATGGCGTTATCGACCGCTTTCATCAACCCTTTCGTGGGTTCCGCCATTAACGTGGCGCTGCCGGCTATAGGAAACGAGTTTTTAGCCGACGCGGTTCTTCTGAGCTGGGTGGCCATGTCGTACCTTCTCGTTTCGGCCGTTTTAATGGTGCCGTTCGGCAGGCTCGCCGATATATTCGGCCGTAAAAAAATATATCTTACCGGAATTACTTTATTTACCCTGTCGAACGCGTTTTGCGCTTTTTCAGGCTCCATATATTCTTTAATAGCGTTCCGCACGTTTCAGGGCATAAGCTCGTCTATGATTTTTTCCACTTCGATGGCCATTTTAATGTCCGCCTTCCCCGGCGAAGGCCGCGGCCGCGCGCTCGGCCTTATGGCCGCTTCCACCTACACGGGCTTATCCGCGGGGCCTTTCGCCGGCGGACTCATGACACAGGTTTTCGGATGGCGCAGCATATTCTGGTTTTCATTCGCAGTAAGCCTTCAGGCGGCCCTGCTTACTTATTACGGAGTAAAATCGGAGCGCAGCGAATCGCACGGCGAGAGTTTCGATTACGCGGGCGCAATCGTTTACTCTATTTCAATGTGCCTTCTTTTATACGGTTTTACAAAACTGCCCGCTCCGGCCGGCTTTTACATAATCGCGGCCGGCTTGCTGGCCGGTTTCGTTTTTTTACGCGTCGAAACCGTCGTAGACAGCCCCGTTTTGAACGTTAACATTTTTAAAGGCAACAGGCAGTTCGCGCTTTCCAACCTTGCCGCGCTCATACATTACAGCGCGACTTTCGGCCTGACCTTTCTTCTGAGCCTCTATCTGCAGTATAATAAAGGCATGACGCCGCGCCAGGCCGGAACCGTTTTAATAGCACAGCCGATTATGATGGCCGTTTTCTCGCCCGTGATCGGAAAGCTTTCTGAAAAAATAGAGCCCATGCTTCTGGCTTCCGCCGGAATCGGGCTCACCGGAATAGGCCTTTTTTTATTCGCGCCCATTTCGGCCGATACTTCGCTTAATTTGATAATTTTGAATTTGCTGATGATAGGCTTCGGATTCGCGCTGTTTTCATCGCCGAATGTCAACGCGGTTATGAGCTCCGTCGAAAAAAGATACTACGGCGTCGCTTCCGGCATCCTGTCAACAATGCGCGCCACCGGTCAGGCCATGAGCATGGGTATTTCAAGCATGCTCATCGCCCTTTACGTCGGTAAACAGCAGATCGGCCCCGCTAACTTAGATAAATTTCTCGCATGTTCCCGCACGGCCTTTACTATTTTCGCCATGCTGTGCCTTGCCGGCATGTTCTGTTCGCTCGCCCGCGGCAAGGTGCATAAATCATAGCTTTATGTCTTTGTTGTCGTTGAAGCTGCCGCCGTCGTCTCTGGCGTCATAGCCCGCGCTGTAAAGAGTTATCTCCCCGGTATCGCTTTTTTTGTAGATAAGCGGCTTGCCGGTGAACGGATCGTTCAATATCCATGCGTTATTTTTAATTTCAGGGATGCTTTTAAAATCCCCTATTTTCGAAGGTATTTTATCAGCGCCTTCGCTGTCTTTTATCGCGCGAGCCGCTAATTTAATTACGGCCGCGGCCGTAAAAGCTTTCTGCACGTTGAATTTATTATAATATTCCGAGCAGGACGGCGTTACCCATAAAACCAGCGGGTTGATTTTAGATTGAAGCACCGCTAAAATATAAATCCGCGATTTGTTTATCGCGCGCTCCGCTTCGTTCAGTTCGTCGAATTTCTTCACCGCAAGGCTGTATTCAAGACCCGCGGCCGTTATTAAATCGTCCATGATTTTTTTATACTGCGCTGCGATATCGCCGTAGTAAAGCTCCGTTCCCTTTACGAACATTATGGTTAAAATGCTTTCAAGACGGTTCGCTCTGGGGTTGATGCCGTAGAAATTGTTTTCCATCATTCTCAAGCAGGCCTCTTTTTCATGCTTTACCGCCTCGGCGAAGCTGTCCGCCGCCGCCTCGTATCTTACAAGCTTTACGAGAAGCTTATTCAGGTCTTCCGCTCCGATTTTAGCGCCCGAGTTTAAAAGCTCTTCTATAAGTTTTGTGACGCGGGATTTGAATGAATATGTAAAAATATTGCAAATCAAGGGTTTTTCAGAATCAAAGCCGATCTGAGGCGTCATCGCCATTGATAAAATTGAATTTATCGCCGCCGCCGCTTTTTTAGTTTCATTATTTTTGATTTTGTCTTTCGCGTAATCCTCCAGCAGCCGAGCGATCGTCCTTAAATTTTTAAGCGAATAACCGCGGTTGAATATGATCCTGCTCGAAAGAAGCACCGATTCCAGAGTGTCGCCTGAAGCCGAATCCAGCTCTTTAATGAATAAATTTTCTACGGTGTCCATATTGTCTTTTAAATGCGTTTCTTTATTTCTGTCGTTGAAGAGCCGGCCGCCGGTTTCCAGTATCCCCGCGAGCTTCGATATATAAACTTCTTCGGTTTTATCAAGTATTATTTTAGGCGCCGTAGCGCTGTAAGAGACGTTGAAGCTCAGAAAAACCGCGTAAATCAGGACGCTTTGAAACGCCAGAAAGAGAAGGACGCACGTTAATATTATGATGTTTTTTACTTTGCCTTCCGCCGGCAAAGAAACGAACGCCGTGTTTTTATTTATTTTCATATGCCTTTCCCCCCTTATTTATTTTGCCCGCTTTTAACGCCTTAACGGATAGCTCCGGCCGGATAACTCTTCCGCCCGCATGAAAGCGTCATGTTAAAATGTTGATTTTTTTATTAAGCGCGTCGGATTTAAAGAAAACGAGGCTTAATAAAAATCTTATAATTATTATCAAAACGAATATTACGGCGCCTTCCAGCGCAAAAAAAACGAGAGCGTTCAGCGGATCGATACGCCCGCCGCCGGCCGCTGAATTATTGCCAGCCGGGCTTTCCGGTTCGTAAGGCGCGTTGAAATACCCTCCGGGGCCGCCCGAAGATAATTTTTCGTTCGCCACCTGCGATATGTTATATGCCATGAAGATTATGAATAAAACCAAAAATGCGCTCAGAAAGTAATAAAATGAAACGCCCCTCGAACCATGCGCGCCGGTTATCCTGGCATATTCCATATTTCTTATGCTTGATATTTCCGCTTTTTCGTCGGCCGCGGCCTGGCTTGCGAATAGCCTGCCGATTTCGCTTTCAAATTTATCTTCACCGTTATTTACGCCTTGCGTCACTTCGCGGCCTTTATTATTGTCCTGATCCATCGCTCATCACTTCCTTTAACCTTTCCTTCGCCCTGTGCAGCCTCGACATTACCGTTCCAGCCTCCATGCCTGCCGATTCCGCTATTTCTTCGTAAGAAAAGCCGTTGTAATACCTGAGCGTTATTACCAGCCGGTCTTTTTCATCGAGCTTTTTCAGCGATTCGCGAAGCCTCGTCTTATTGCACGCCTCGTTCGCCTGCTCTATAAACCTGATTTCGGCGTCTTCGGGAGGGTCTATCAGCTTGTATATATTGTTTATGTAATATTTGACCCTTCTGTAATACGAACGCTTATATTCAAAAAAACAATTCGCCGCCACTTTGAAAAGCCACGCCTTTATTTTGAAATCTTCGATTCCAGCCTGGTTATAGGCTTTTATAAAAACGTCGTGCGTTAAATCCATGGCAAGCTCGCTGTCCGCTGACATATTCAATAAGAAATAATAAACGTCCGCGTAGTAGAAGCTGTAAAGCTCTTCAAAACCTTTCCCGCGGCTGGATGAATAAGCGTATTTAATTTTGTCGTCCCCGGAAATTTTATCGTTCATTCGCTTCACCTGATAATATAACGGCCGGCGTTTTAATTTATTCCCGTTTTTTAAATAAATTTTTTTGCCCCGCATTAAAATAAAAAAAGGGCTTTGATCTTCAAAACCCTTTTCGCTTTTATTTGCCGTTAAATAAATTCAATTTTTAACAGCCTTTTTACCGCTGAGTGGAATATGTTGAAAAATGCTCCTCTTTAACTATCTGGCCGGTGTCGTAAAGATATTTTATGGCCACGCCCTTAGAACGCCACGTCATGGTTTCATATACCCTTCCTGCTTCGATCGCCTGGGTTTTTTCAAAATCGTTGCCGTACTTGTCTATATATGAAATCACTTCGGGCGCGTTATAACGTTCGGTAAATAAATAATTCGGCGCCGCCGAAGATGAATCGCTTGAACTGCTGCAGCCGGCCATCGCAAAAGTGACCAGCGAAACCGACAGAAAAAGGTAAATAATATGTAATTGCTTAAATTTTAAACTTTTCATGTTTTACATATCGGCAGTATTTATGGATTATTTAATATTGGTTTTATGACGAAAAATAAATTTCTTTTTTTCGATAAGGGAAGGCGAGTGGCCAAAGGCCCCTCCCTTCCCTTAAAATCCCTTCCA
>JAKPTH010000273.1 GCA_029571125.1 bacterium | reverse complement strand
AAAACCGATCCTGAAGATGCCAAACAATGAGCTGATAAAAGAATTCGGGAAAAGCGCCAAGAACATAAACAAATCGCTTTTCATTAAAAACGTTATCTGGCAGACATACGAATATATAAAAGCGGGCGAGAAGCCTTTTGATATAGGCAATCTTCGTTCGTTCTGGTATTATATAAAAGACACGATGGACCGTGTAGGGGCCAATAAGAAGGGCGACGCCTACAACATCGTTTCGAATATGTTCGTCCTGATGGTCAAATCCGGCCTTTTCAAATACCGCGATTTCGGTTTCGACGACGATGATAAGGGCAACCGCTGGATCGGCGGCAAGTATGCGCATGTCATATTATTCGCCGAAAAAACGTCTTATACCGACCTTCTGCAGGAGGTCAACCGCAATTTCGACATTACGACAATAGCCGTTGGCGGCCAATCTTCCTATCTGAGCGTCGAATATTTCGTTAAAGAACTTTCCGATGCCGGCATAGCTCTGGCGAAAGAGTTCATAATTTTTTCGATAGTCGACTTCGATCCCGCCGGCGATATCATAGCGACCAATTTTACGGACAACCTCGATGACAATGGCATAAAATCCATCAGAACATTCGCCGGCCAGTTCTATAAACACTTTAAACGCAACGATTTAGTTATACCGGCTAATATGGATCCGGAGCAGCGCAAGCGTGTTTATCGACTGCCGCTTTCAGTCCGCAAGTCCGGCCAGGCGGCGAAGTGGGCCGCGCGCACGGGTGGCGTTAATGGCAAGAAAAGCATTGACTACGGCATTGAAACGATAGTCATGTCGAAAGCACAGATTCTTGAACTGTTCGAAACCGAGCTTGCAAAGGTCGTTACGATTGACCTCGAGGCGATCGCGAAGTATCGCGAGATGAAAAATCTTAAAATTCAGATGCAGGCCTGGGCGGTTAAAAAATTACAGTTAGAGGGCTGATATGGCTTACAGCAGATGGACTAACAGCGTCTGGTACACATTCGGAACGTCTAAAGACGGCAGCGGCCAGCCTCAAAAACGTTCAGACTGGTATTTCGCTATATTTTGCGACAGCCTTGAAACAATAGGCGGCTTCTGCTATGATGACCTAAAAAAAGACATCGACAAATGTCTTCTGGCCGTTAAAAACGATGTCAATCCAAACGCCAAGCCGCTTATTACCGAAAAAGAAATAACCGAATTAAAAACATATATGCTTGAATTTGTGTTTGAAATCGAAAGAGATTGCGAAAACTGATTATTATATTGCTTTTATTTTCAAAGCATGCTATAATTTAATTAGTGGGATTTTCCCACCAAGGAGGCGGTCATGAGCACCACGACATTGAAGGTTGACGCTAAAGGCAGAATAATGTTACCACTTGCAATAAGAAAAAGTCTGCGTATAAACGCGGGCGATGTTTTATTTCTAGAAAAAGAAGAGGCGGGGATTCATCTTGCTAAGGCTGAAAACCCTTATGATATTTTAATAGAAGATGCGATCGAGCAGCACGAAACCGGCAAAACTATAGGTCTTCGAGCGTTCGCGAAAAAAAACGGGATTAAACTTAAATGAGCGGCAAAACATACGACGTTGAACTTACTTCAACCGCCGACAAAGAATTAGCTTTGTTAAAGCCTTATGTCGAAGAAGTTGTAAAAATCATACTGGTACTTGAAAAAGAGCCTAATGCAGGACATCCATTAAAAGGCAATCTTCACCGGTTCAGGGCTCTTGAGTTTTCTTTGCCCGGCAGCGGACAGTATCGAGCAGCTTATGTCGTTCTCGAAGATAAGAAAACTTGTGTTGTTTTTGCCATAGGCCCGCACGAAGGATTTTATGACAACGTAAAATTGCGCGCCAAAGCGATCAAAAAACGGCATCATCTAAATTAATAACACTCCCTGACCGTTTCCATTAGTATTATATATCGAACATATGAAACCAAATAGGAAGGTGAATTATGGAAGAAAAAGAAATATCATCTGTAAATGAGCAGCAACCCTCGAAGAAAAGTATTTGGAATAACATTTCTGGTTATATATTCGCTTTCTTGCTGGGCGCTTTTACTGCCACCGTTATATTATATTTAACGTTTTCGCCTATGTTTATGGAAATAGGTAATACTGGTACAAAATAACCGAACCACCAAACCCCCTTCCAGCCGCTGACTTGAGAAACACATACCGCGCATATAAAGAACCGCAACCCCTTATAACCCTTAAAAAGTGATCAGTCTCGATCGTCTATCTATCGATTAAATCGACACTTACAAAACATACTTTTCATTCCGCTTGACAATCCGGCCCAATTCGGTTAAAATATAACGAATTGGAAGGCTAAATTCTGCCGAATCAGGCAGAATTCGGTGAACTATCAATCAGCCTAGAAGCCAGTATAGCAGATTGAGGAGCGTTAAAAATGGGAGAAGCATTAAGCATAACGAAGCTCAACACGGTCGAGACCTTTATGAAAGCGAATACCGATCTGCGGATCGCCGCGGACGCCCTGAAGGAATTCCAGAAGCAACTAGATACCCTGGCACTCTCGATCACGAAGGAAGCCGCCAAACAGGCCCAGGCTACCGGCCGAACCACGATCATGGCCGCGGATGTGAAATCCGCCATGACAGCCGTCACCGGCTCGACCTCCGACCTTCCGCATCTTTTCCGCCAGCTTGAAAAGCTGACCGCCAAGGAAACCGCGGACCTTTCGACGCTGATCCAGAAATGGATCACGACCCACTGATGCCATGAAAAAAGCAGACATCACAAAAGCGCTCATCAAGAAACATGGCCTAGCCGTGCGTCAGGCAGCGGCGATCCTCCAAACCTGCCTCGATGAAATTGTATCGGGTTTGGTTAAAGGCGAAGCCGTAGAACTGCGCCGGTTCGGCGTATTCAAGACCAAAAAGCAAAAGGCTAGAACGATCATCCATCCAAAGACCGGAAAGCCGATAAAGCGTCCAGCTCGAACGATTGTCTTATTTGAAGCTGGTTCGACGGTTAAGGCCGCTATCAATAAGCCTAGCCGAAAAAAGAAAAAGATTAATTTCCTACGTTCAGGACTATAAATCAAAAATCAGAAAATACGGCCCATGGAAAAATATTGACACTTCCTGTTAATACGTGTTATAATAAAAACAGACCGGTTAAAGGAGCAGGATTCAAACGGTTTCATCAGACGAAATTTTAAAAATATTATATAAAGACGGATGGATAGTAAAGAACAAAAATGGTTCTCACCTTCATCTTATCCACGACCATAAAAAAGGTAAAGTAACGGTTCCGCATCCGAGAAAAGACATGAACCAGAACACTTATCGTAGTATATTAAAACAGGCGGGTTTAAAATAACAAAGATTGGCGGGAGTGATGAGCATGAACAAAACCAAACTTAAAGATAGATATGTTTTTCCGGCGATATTCGAATATTGCGAAGAAAGTTATACCGTTACGTTTCCCGATCTACCCGGCTGCATAACCGAAGGCAAAGACGTTGATGAAGCATTAAAAATGGCTAAAGAAGCCATGGAACTGCACATATACAACATGGAAGACGATAAAGAAAAAATACCGGCGCCAAGCAAGCCAGAAAGCATTAAGCTGCCGAAGCATTCTTTTACCAGTTTGATAGAAGTCTGGATGCCGCCGGTCAGAAACGAGATGCGAAACGAATATATCAAAAAGACGCTGACCATTCCAAAATGGTTGAACGATATAGCTTTAGAAAAAAAACTTAACTTTTCACAACTGCTGCAGGTAGCTGTTAAAAGCAAATTAGGCCTGCTATAAAGCATTTTAAAATCACTATAACTTAAAACAACCCTGGCTCTTTCCTGTCTTGCCCCAACCAAGTCCGCCGCCGCCTCGCCTATAAACCATGCCTTATGTAAACTTTCGCCCGGCCTGACGGCCGGGCTCAGACGCTCGCCGCGTCGTGCGGCTCGCTTTTACATAAGGCGGGTTTATAGTCGCGCGCCATCCGTGGCGCTAACGGCGGCGGCTAAGTGCCGGCCGTTCTGTCTAAGTGCGCGGGCGCGCTCGGTTGCACCTCGCACCGCCCGCCCCAAAAGGAC
>JAKPTH010000265.1 GCA_029571125.1 bacterium | reverse complement strand
TAAAATAAAGATAGGAAGGCATTTTATGGAAATTATAAGAAAACTCAGGGTAAGCTTCGGATATCTTAGTTCTATACTGCTCATAGTCACCGCCCGGCCGACATCGCTTCTGATGTTCTACGCGGGCGCGGCCGTGGCCGTTTTAGGCGAACTCATAAGGGTCTGGGCCTCCTGTTACATAATCAAGCTCGACAAGCTCACCACCGACGGGCCTTACCGCGCCACGCGCAACCCGCTTTATCTGGGCTCTTTCATCTTGATGACGGGCCTTATAATCGTATCTATGAACCCGCCCGTAGCGCTTTTATGCTACGCTCTGTTCGCCGTTATTTATCCGTTCACCATAAAGGCCGAGTCGATGGAGCTGGAAAAAAAATTCGGCGACTATTATCTCGATTACTGCTCCGGCACGCCGGTATTCTTTCCAAGCCTCAAAAGCCTCGCGGCGTGTTTTAAAGAACTTAAAACCGCGTTCACTTCGTTTAAGTCTAAAGTGTCCAATTTCTGGAAGAACCGCGAATATAACGGCATTATCGCACTGGTAGTGGTGCTGGCGCTTCTATACTACAAATTCAGGCGCGGCGCCAAAAAATAATAAGGCTCGTTTTCATTTCATGCGGGCAGGCATCAGTGAATAGTGTAGAGCGGATAGCGAATAGTCAATGACCAAAAAAAATAAAAAGAGGTTATCATGGAAGGCAAGAAAAACTACGAAAAGAACGGTGATAAATTGATTACTAACAGCAGCACGGCTTACGAGCATTATACGCATATAGCCATGGATTACATTTCCAAAAGCCGCGCAAATCTGGCTAAATTCGAAAAGCGCTGCATTTTTCAGGTCCATGAAATAGCCAGGGCGGCCGCCGACTGCCTTAAAAGCTCCAATAAAATACTTATCTGCGGCAACGGCGGATCGGCCTCCGATTCGCTGCACATAGCCGCCGAGCTCGTCGGCCGTTTTAAAATGGAACGCCGCGCGCTTCCCTGCATATCGCTCAGCGAAAACGTATCCACGATCACGGCCATAGGAAACGATTACGGCTACGACGAAGTCTTTTCCCGCCAGGTGGAAGCTTTCGCCCTGCCCGGCGATTTGTTCATCGGCATTTCCACTTCGGGAAATTCCAAAAACGTCATAAACGCCTTCAGGAAAGCCCGTGAAATGAAGATAAAAACCATAGGTTTCTGCGGACTTTCGGGCGGATTAATGAAGAGCGAAAACCTTTGCGATCTGCTTTTAGCGGTGCCTTCGGCCGAAACCGCCAGAATTCAGGAAATGCACATAATGGCGGGCCACATAATATGCAAACTAATAGAAGAAATGATGTTTTCGGGTGATAATAAATAGATGAGAGAAAAAAGCGCTTTTCATTTTTCAAATCCATCTTCCAGGCGCGAGCTTAACGACCACTTAAAAAGCCTCAAAAGCCGCGGCGGGTTTAAAATCGTATTCACGAACGGCTGCTTCGACATCCTGCACGTAGGCCATTTGAGATATTTAAAGCAGGCCCGCGACTGCGGAAATTACCTTATAATAGGCCTTAATACCGATTCTTCCGTCTCGCGCAACAAGGGCCCGAAACGGCCGGTAGTAAGCGAGGCCGAACGCGCCGAGCTGCTGCTGGGGCTCGAATGCGTCGACTGCGTGGTTTATTTCGACGAAGAAACCCCCAAAGACATTATAGAATTCATTAAACCGGACGTTCTCGTCAAGGGCGCCGAATACGAAGAAAAAGACATAGTGGGAGCGGCGTTCGTCCGCTCCTACGGCGGCGAACTGGTGAGGGCAAAAATGATCGAAAACTCATCGACTACAAATATAATAGACAGGATTTTACAACTCGAAAATACGGCGGTGATTAAAGGTGAAAAGAAATAATTTAAAGATAATCGGCGTTATTCCTGCGCGCCTCGAATCCACAAGGTTTCCCAAAAAACCTCTCGCGCTTATAGACGGAAAAGAAATGATAATATGGGTGGCGCGCGCGGCGTCGAAAGCGAAATGCCTTTCAAAGCTTATAGTCGCGACCGACTCCGAAGAAATCGCGTCGGTAGTCCGGCGCGAAGGTTTCGATTGCTGCATGACTTCGATTTACTGCCGCAGCGGCTCAGACCGCATTTGCGAAGTCGCCATGAAAACAGAAGGCGATATATTCATAAACATACAGGGAGACGAGCCGCTTATAGAACCCGCGCTTATCGATTCGCTCGCCGGCCCGTTCGGCGATTCTCCGGAAATCGGCGTGGTTACGGCTATAACGCCGATCGCAAGCGAGGCCGAATATAACGATCCCGGCTCGGTCAAGGTGGTTATCGACAAAAAGCAGCGCGCCCTTTATTTCTCACGCGCGCCGATCCCGCATTTCAGAAACCGCGCGCCCGAGCTGAGCAAAGCGTATAAGCACATCGGAATATACGCCTATACCAGAAACGCCCTTATCGATTTCGCCAACCTCGAAAAAACCGATTACGAAGAAGCGGAAAGCCTCGAACAGTTAAGGCTTCTTGAAAACGGTTACGTGATACACTGCGTAAAAACCGCCTACTCTTCAAAAGGCGTGGACACGCCGGCCGACCTCGAAGAAGTCGTAAAA
>JAKPTH010000246.1 GCA_029571125.1 bacterium | reverse complement strand
TTCATATATTCATATATAGTTATTTTTTTCGCGTTTCATTTTCTGGCCGGGCCGGCATCCGCGGCCAGGCTTCTTCCGGTTTTAGGCGAGATCAAAGACCTTTCTTCCCGTCCGGTAGCCGGAGCCCGCGTCACTCTCATCAACGAAGGCGACGACTCTTCCGGCGCATCCGATTTAACATACTCCGACGAAAAAGGCGTTTTCCATTTCATCAACAAAACCGAAGGAATATATTCAATAGTAGTCCACTGCGAAGGCTATCTGCCGTATCAGGATTCTTTCAATCACACGGCGGCCGGAAGGCACGTGGTAAAGATATGCCTCACAAAAAGCGACTCTTATGAGCCCGAAGTTATTTACCTGGCAAAAAATACCGGCAATTTATACGGCAGCGTAATATGCGACGACACCGACGAACCCGTAGCAGACGCGGTGGTTTCAATAGCCGACAAATTCGTGCAAACCAACGATCAGGGCGGATTTAAGCTCGACAATATAGGCGTGGGGCCAAAATTGATTAAAATACAAAAAAACGGCTATGAAAAACTCGAAAAAGAGATCATAGTTACTATAAAAACCCAGAACGTAGTCATAAGGCTCAACAAAACCGTAAAATATTCCACCATCGTAGGCAGGGTGCGCATAAAAGGGATTAAAGAGCACGAGTGCCCGCCCATCAAAGTTTATCTTGCCGGCAAAACCGGAGTCACCGATTATAAGGGCACTTTCAAATTCGAAAACGTAGCCGCCGGCAATTACCCGATTATTTTAATCTATAATAAAAAGGAAATTTATAACGATATTATAAAAGTGGAACGTGGAATATACGCTTACGAAATTCTGCTGGAAAAAATATAAACGTAGAAACGAACATTAAGGAAGGTATGAAATGAAAACATTTGTTCTGGACACCAACGTGCTTGTACACGACCCGCGCTCGATTTTCAAATTTCAGGAACACGAAGTGGTCATTCCGATAATGGTCTTGGAAGAACTCGATTCGCTGAAAACAAGACAGGACGGCGCAGGGCAGGACGCGCGCATCGCGATGCGCTTTCTCGATGAAATAAAAAATAAAGGCGAAATATTCGAAGGCGTCGAAGTTAATAAAGATAAAGGCAAGCTGCGCATAGAGCTTAAGTATCATGACTGCAAAACGATGCCGGCGTCGTTCGATCCCACCAAGGCCGATAATAAAATACTGTCGGTCGCTTCAGGACTTAAAAATTCGAAAGGTTCGGAGGGTCCCGTAATAATGGTCAGCAAGGATATCAACGTGAGGGTCAAAGCTGAATCTCTCGGAATCAAAGCCGAAGATTACGAATCAGATAAAGTAGACGTGCACGAACTGTTCAAAGGGTTCGACATGGTACCGGTTTCTAAGGAAACCATCGAAACGTTCTACCGCGAAGGCCGCCTTAAAATGACCGACAGGCAATTTTATCCCAACCAGTGCGTTTTGCTCAAAGTCGAAAGCACCGGCCAGTCAGCATTGTGCAAATATTACCAGCCTTATGAACAGCTGATTCCCCTCTACCACATCGGAGCTAAACCCTGGGGTTTGAGCGCGCGCAATTTAGAGCAGCGCTTCGCGCTCGAGCTTTTGCTCTCGGATGAAATAAAGCTGGTTTCCCTCGTAGGAAAAGCCGGAACCGGAAAAACCCTGCTGGCGCTCGCGGCCGGACTTCAGAAAGTGGTCGAAGAAAGGATATATTCCAAGCTGCTGGTAGCCCGTCCGATCGTTCCCATGGGCAAAGATATAGGATTTCTGCCGGGCGGCAAAATAGACAAGCTCGAAAACTGGATGCACCCCATCACCGACAACCTCGACTTTTTGTCGGCGGCAGGCGGAAAAGACAATTATAAATACTTTATCGACCAGGGCCTCATAGAAGTCGAAGCGCTCACGTTCATCAGGGGCCGTTCCATGCCCAACATATACTTTATAATCGACGAAGCGCAAAACCTCACCCAGCACGAGGTAAAAACGATCATAACCCGCGCCGGCGAGGGCTCCAAGATTATTTTAACCGGCGACCCGTATCAAATAGACAATCATTACCTCGACGAATCGTCGAACGGCCTTTCGATAGTTTCCGAAAAATTCAAAAACGAAACCATCGCCGGCCACATAACTCTGACAAAAGGCGAACGCAGCATGCTCGCCACCAGGGCCGCCGAGCTGCTGTAATAAAAACGCAATAAAAACAGGCATACCATGAAAGGAAGGATTAAAAACCCTTCCTTTCACTTTAAAACTTATGAAAAAAACACTTTATTTTATTATAACGCTCCACTTTATTATAGCCGTATCGCTTTTTTCGGCGCACGTCTTTAATTCATTCGCCGCCACAGACGAGCAGAAATACGATTCGACGCAGTGGTATTTCAAGGCGCGTTACCTCTACGAGCAGCGCAAGGATTTCGAAGGCGCTAAGAAAGCCATAATTAAAGCCTGCGAACTCGATTTCGACAACGCCGAAGCTTTCGCCTATATGCAAATCTTATCAGGCAAAATAAAACTCGCGATTCCCGAAAAATTCAAGCTTAAAATTCCTCAATACGAAGGCAAATCCGGTTCCGCAAGGCACTGGTACGTTAACGGCGTAGAAGCGTTCAACCGAGGCGACCATTCCGGCGCGCTTTTCTGCTTTGAGCAGGCCGTAAAAAACGACCTGACCAACGAACAGGTCGCCTATATGCTTAACGCGGCCAAAAGGGAAATTGCGCTTATCAAGCTGAGGGAAAAAATCGAAGGCCGTTTCGAAAGCGTCTCGCGCTTCGATAAGAGCTTAGCTCCGGAACCGGCTGCAAGCGCAGAAGTTCAAATAGAAGACGGCAAGACGGACGACGCTTTCGCTAACTACAAAGACAAATACCTTTCGATAAAAACCGCAAAGAGGCTTCTGGAATCGGGCACGGCAAGTTACGATCCAAAAAAATTCAGCGAATGGCTCGGATTCGCAAGGTATATTTATACGGTCAATAAAGACGAAAAAAACGCTTTACTGGCTATCGACACCGCTTTGCTGTTTTACGGCTCCAATGAAACCGCGCTCAAATTAAAAGAAGAAATAGCCCAAAAAGTTAAAATTGCCGAAGAAGCCGAAAAAGAAAGGCAGCGCAAAGAAAAAGAAGCCGTCGAACAGGCGCGACTTAAAAGACTCGAACAGGAAAAAAACAGCCGTTCGGTCCCGGTGTCTGAAATAATCATCTCAGAAAAGCCTTCGGCAGAAGCAGACAAAGAAGTAAAAGTGACGGGCGATTTTACCGATGAAGACTTCATCATGGATACGTCCGAAGCGAAAGCCGGCGAAGAAGAAGTGGTAGCGCCTTCAAATAAGCCCGTAGCGTTGCCGGTAGGCGAAATCGTGCTCGTAAACGACCGGCAGCCTTCGGTCGAACGAAAAAAACTGATCGAAGAAACAAAAAGCTATGTTATACGCCATTCTAAGCTGGCTAACGACAAATACACCGAAGGCAAGCTGCACGAAGCTCTTCTTGAATATGAAAAAATATACGAAAAGATACTTCAAATCGATCCTAACGACGTCAAATCGCTTTATAACATGGTTTTGCTGTACAAAAAGATGGGCGAGCAGCGTAACGCCCAGCAAACTTTCATAAGGCTCGTAAACGCCATCAACGAAACTTCGGCTAAGTATTCGGGTTCCAGAAATATACAAAAAATTTATCACTTCGTAGATTGCACGGTGAAGGCTTCGATTGTAAACGCCGCCGTGCTGGCCTATAATCAGAAAAATTACTATCCCATGAACCGCTCTAATTTCGATATGTCGAAATTAAAGGAACAAAAATATCTCGTAATAGACGAAGGCGAAGACCGCGAAATAATGCTTTCGCTTGTAGAAAACAGCCTTACGAATCAGATTTATAAAACTTATAAATTCGTAGTTTCCGGGCACAGCTGCAAGGCGGGCGGAAAGTATTCGATAGGCGCGAACGGCGTGGTCTCATGCAGCGTACACGGCGACAGCGTAATAATTTTAAGCGGCCAGGAATTAGACAAGGTAAACTACGGAAAATAAACCGTGGCGCGAAGCGAATTCAACAATACAAAACGGCGAATCACACGCAAAAAAGCCGTCCGGCATAACGGAACCGGACGGCTTTTTTTTATTAATTTCAAATATGCGCTACTGCTTATTTGAAGCTTCGATTTTTTTTATAAGCGTTTTCGCTTTTTGCGCCCACTCGCTGTGAGGGTCTTTTTCAAGGCATTTTCTGAAGAAGCGTTCTGAATTTTTAAGGTCTTTAAGTTCAAAATACGACAGTCCCAGGTTGAAATAAGCCTTAATATAATTTTTATCTATTTTAACGGCTTTTTTGAATAGCTTAACCGCTTCTTCATGGCGTTTCTGCAGCGAAAGCATTATAGCGTAATCGGTTATAGCTATAGGATTTTCAGGAGATATTTCTACGATTTTCTGAAACATTTCAAGGCCTTTTTCGCCATCGTCCATTTCAAAGTATAACTTTCCAAGGTAATAATATGCGTTGACGAAATCAGGGCAATATGAAATCGCCTTTTTCATAGCATTTTCGCAATCCACGAACTGCCTTCTCATGTAATAAATCGTTCCGAGGTTATAGTATGCCTTGTAAAACGACGGATCTATTTTGATCACTTTTTTAAATTCGTTGATAGCCTCGTCATAACGGGCTTCCTGAACATAAAGACTGCCCGAATTCATGAGCGCTTCAGCCGATTTAGGATTTATTTTAAGCGCGCTTTCAAAGTAATAGCGAGCGTTGGTTTTATTGCCCACGTTAAGATAGGCGATACCCAGGTTAAAATGAGTGCTGTAATCGCTGGAATCGATATTGAGAAGCTTTTTCCATGTGCTTATGGAGTCGTAGAAGCGTCCGGTAAGGCCGTATATAAGGCCGAGGTTGTTGAGGGCTTTTCTGTTTTCCGGATCGATATCCAGAGTTTTTAAATATGAATCGATGGCCTTGTTATAATTATTCAGCTTCGCATAAACAAGCCCTATATTATTGATTACTTCAGTACACTTGCCGTCCATTTTATATGAATTGAGATAACACTCTAGGGCCTTTTTAAGGTTATTTTTCTTCTCGTGCAAAACGCCGAGATTGTTGTAAAGCTGAGCGGAGCCTTTGCCGGTTTTAACGACCTTGCTATACATATAAATGGCCGCATCGACGAAGCCTTTTTCAGAGTAAGCAATGCCGAGGTTATAGTAAGCGTCCAATTCGAACGGCTTGAGCCTGGTCACTTCGTTCCAGCACTTGATGGCATCTTCGAAACTATTTGTTTTAGCGTAAAGAACGCCGAGATTGTTGAGTATATTTGTATTTTTAGGTTCGATAGCGAGGGCTTTGCATAGATAGTCGATGGCGAGGTCGTTTTTATCGAGCGACGCATAGATGTTGGATACCGAAATAAGCACCGCCACGAGCTTCGGATTAATAGTAAGCGCGGTAAGATACATTTTAAGCGAAAAGTCGGTATTGTTAAGTTTTAAGTAAGCCACGCCCAATCCGACGAAAGCATCAACAAAATAAGGGTCAAGCTCCAGAGATTTTTTAAAGCAATCGATAGCCGATTCAAAAAAGCCGTATTCTATATACAGCATTCCCATGCCGTTATAAAAAGAGGGTTTACCGACCAAAAGCCTGTTTTTATCGCGATAAACCGCGACGGCTTCTTCGCAGCTCATTTCGGGTTTAGCGTCCTTCTGACGGCCTGCTACGAACCTGGAAAAGCTTTTAACGGGGCGCATGCCTTTGCCGGCGGCGTTCGCAGGCACCTTAAGCTGGACTATTTCTCCGCCCGTCTTAAGATCAGGCGCTTTGGCGTCGTCTTTTATGAAATTCTGCTGAAATGATACCTGAATAACATTGTCGTTATTCATAAATGCAATAACCTTTCTTTCGCGGCATTATCTGCCGCCTTTCTGGCCCGGTCCGGCAAACGTTTTTCATGCCGGGCGGCCGGTGTCCTTAAAATAATAGGTTTTTAATACGACTCTTTCTCGATACGGTACTTTTCAATTTTTAAGTAGAGCGTTTTACGGTCTATTTGCAGAGCGCGCGCCGTTTTCGAAAGATTCCAGTCGAGTATTTTAAGGGCCCTGGCTATATGCGCCCGTTCCACTTCGTCCAGAGGCGCGAGCGCCGCCACGTTGAGCCCGCCGGTAAGCGCTTCTTCACTTGCGGCTTTCACGGTATTTTTTTTGAGCTCGGGCTCCGGCCCGCTTTTGCTTTCATTAAATTCCGGCGAGGCAGGCTTAAAGCCCGCAAAATTGGAAACGCCTTGCTGCAAAGCATTCCTTCCGGATTCCGCGGCCGCGCCGAGTTCCGCGATCAAATCCGCCGTCAGCATATCGTTGGTAACGATCTCGGCGTCGTTTAAAACGACTATTCTTTCGATCGTGTTTTCCAGCTGTCTTATATTTCCGGGCCAGCTATAATTAAAAAACATTTTCATAACTTCGTCGGACACTTTTTTAAACTTTTTATTATTTTCAAGATTAAATTTAGCAAGAAAATGGCTAACTAGCAAGGGTATGTCTTCTTTTCTTTCGCGCAGCGCAGGAATATATATCGGAATAACGTTAAGCCTGTAATATAAATCTTCGCGGAATTTTCCCGATTTAACTTTTTCAAGAAGATTTGCGTTAGTGGCGCAAATAATTCTTACATCCACTTTAATGGGCGTAACGCCGCCCACTCTCATAAATTCTTTTTCCTGAAGCACTCTTAAAAGTTTCACCTGAATTTCAGGAACTATATCGCCGATTTCATCAAGAAAAATAGTTCCGCCCTCGGCGCTTTCAAATTTGCCCGCCTTTTTAGTAAGAGCTCCCGTAAACGCGCCTTTTTCATATCCGAACAGTTCGGATTCCAGAAGCGACTCCGGAAGCGCTGCGCAGTTGAGTTTGATATAAGGTTTTCCGGCGCGCTGGCCGCTGTAATGAATGGCGCTCGCGGTAAGTTCCTTGCCGGTGCCGGATTCGCCGTAAATAATAACGGTTGCGCCCGATGATGAAACTTTTTCGATAAGCTCGTACATGGCCTGCATCTTACTGGATTTTCCAATGATATTGTCGAGCCTGTACTTGCCTTTCAGCTCGGTCCTGAGTTTTTCGTTTTCAATGAGAAGGTCGAGCTTTTCGCTCATTTTCTCGATCATGACCTGTATTTCGTCAAAAGAAAAAGGTTTGGTGATATAATCGAATGCGCCCTTTTTCATCGCGTCCACGGCTGTTTCGACGCTTCCATATGCGGTCATTACAAGAACCGCCGTATGCGGTTTCTTTTCGAGGACCCTGGTGAGAAGCTCCATACCCGACATTCCGGGCAGCCTCAAGTCGGTGATAATGATTCCTGCCGTTTTATCTTCAAGGTATTTGAGAGCGGCCTCTGCGCTGGCGACGCCGGAAACGTCGTATCCCATAGCGGCAAGCGGCTCGCACAGGCCGTTTCTCATGATTTCTTCGTCGTCGACGACTAATATTGAATAATTTGACGCTTTGATCGCCATCCCGATTTACCTCTGTTATCGATGATTATGTTAACAGTATAGCATTATTTCTTTTAATCTGGTAAGCTTAGTTCGAATATCGCCCCATATTTTTTACCGCGGTTTTCAAACGTTCCGGAATCGATTAATCGGATGCCGCCCGAATGGGCCTCCATAATTTTCTGAGTTATAGCGAGACCAAGGCCGGTTCCCTTCGCGCGGCTGGTAAAAAACGGGCGAAATATTTTTTCTCTTATTTCCGCCGGCACGCCGGGGCCGTTATCGCAAAAATATATCAGCGTGCGGCCGTTTATATCATCGCGGCCGAAAATAACGTCGACTTCGCAAAAAAACTGATTTTCAGGGGTATCGCCGGCCGCGGCGTTGATCGAATTCTGAGCGAGATTTACGAACACCTGTTTGAGCTTTTCGCCGTCGCATTTCACGGCCACCTTTTCACCGGCTTTTAAAGGCTCCGTAAAATCATGGGAATTTGAAGCTGTCATCCTGTAAAACGAGCATTTTATCGCGCCGCCGGCGGGCAGGCCGTTCTGAACCGAAGCTGCGGCCTCGCCGACGATGCTTACGGCGTCCAGAGATGTTTTATTAATTATTTCTTCGCGCGCAAAATTAAGAAGGCTCGATACGATTTTGCCTATGCGTCCGACCGCGCCTATTATCTGATTGAGCCATTTTTTTCTGTTGTCGCCGTCGTCGAATCCGGCGGCAAGCGAGGTCGCAAAAAGCGAAATGCCGCCGAGCGGATTTCTGATCTCATGCGCGACTCCCGCCGCCACTTCGCCTATCGAGGCAAGACGTTCCATACGCGCGGCGACCTTTTCAAGTTCGTTGAGCTTGATATAGTTTTTTCTTGCTTTAATCAGAGATATCAATATATTAGAAGCCGCCGACATGAATTCGTGGATTTCGGATTCGCTTTCGTCGAGTATAAAGCCGCAGTCGGTTCCGGCGCAAGCGGCGGCATCGAAAAATATCATATAGCCGCACGGCTGCTTATGAAAACTGACCGGCTTAAGGCTGATTTCGAAGTTGAAGCCCGAAAGGTCCGGCGCGTTAATCCTTGATTTGAACGCTTCTACAGAAGATTTAAAAATATTTACTTCAGAAAGGTTGATTATATTGCCTCCGTCGAATTCCTTATCGTTAACCCCGCTTTTAGGCGAAGACCAGAAATCCATCTTTATCGACGATAGCAGTTCGGTTATGGGGGCTGAAATATCTTCTTCCATCGACGAATATACGTTGAGCGTCCTGTCGTCCGAATCATAAAAAGCCAGCGCGCATGAGCGTATTTTCATATACTGCGCAATTTCCTCGAGCGTCTTTTTAATCGATCTTTCGAAATCGGACGTTTCAAACAGGCTGTTTCCCGCGCCGGCCACGCTGTATATAATAGAAAGGCTTCTGATCTTGTTTTCGAGGTTAGACGTATTTAAAAAACCGTTATAAAAGTCGCCAAGATAGTTTGTGAGAATCAACGTTATCAGCTGGTCGTTATAAGTGAACCCGGAGGTTTCGCCTTCTGCGCCGGATAATTTATTCACGAGCGCCAGCCCGCCCGTGCTCTGCTTGAAATTCATCACCGGGGCCGCAAGGCAATTAACGAAAGCGCCGCCTTCCGGCTCCGACATTGAAATGACGCCCATCGTCCCGATAGCCTGCTCTATAAGCCTGACGGACTTATCGCGGTAATGAGACAGGATTTTTTCGCCGCCCCTTTCAAAAACCGTTTTTTCGGCTACAATACGGTAGCCCGTGTTTTTTTTGTCGAACCATAATATGGAGCAGAATTCACACGGACACGAAATAAAAAGCAGTTCGGATATTATATTGACGTAAGATGCGAAAGTGAGCCTGCTCAGGGCGACGCTGGACCTGGAAAACCTGTCTATCTGTGATTTATCGCTGTAATTACGCCTGGCTATTTCATAATTATGCGTTTTGATAAGGCTGTTAATTATGGCCAGCACTGCGCACTTTTCAAAAAGCGATATCAGGCGGAGGATATCGGCCGCCTTCTTCTCGTCGATAACGTCTTTATAAAAAATTTCAAGAACGCAAACGGTACGCTGCGAAAATATAAAAGGCGCTATAAGCATATAATTATAGCCGCCATATCGCTCGTCCTTTAAAATGGCGTCGTTTATTTCGGCGAAAATTGGGGCTTTCTGGGTTAAGTAAAAGCGGGGAACCGAGCGTTTCTTTTCAAAAGCGCCGTTGCTTTTCTGAATATACTTCACCCCGCCGGCATTTTCGTCAAGATGTATAATCGAGGCGAAAGCGCCTCCTGCAAGCGATACCGCCTCGTTTAAAATAGTGCGGTTGAGGGTGAATATGTCCATCGGGATTGAAAAAATTTTAAGAAGCTCGAAAACTATAAGCTGATGCGAAAGCGTTCTTATATCCGCCGCGCTCGACTTGACCTGCGGAAGGTTATGGGTGGTCGTCTGATCGTTAAATGAATAAAAGTTCGGCATAATATCGCTTTATTTTCTTTTGGTATTTTCGCCCATCGATCTTGTGAGCGTGACCGGCGGCGCTGAATCAGGGCCTATAAGAAGCACTTTGCGCTGGCCGTAATACATGGGAATCCCTTCGTCGACAGGCCTGTAGAGCTGAAAAATAAAGCCTGAAGTACGCTTGCAGTTTAAAAGCTTTAATTTGATTTTATCGCTCGCTTTCTGAGAGCTGTATTCGAAGCCAGTCTTTTCCGTGACGCCAAGGTTGGACCACTGGATTTCGGTGCCGTTGAGATCTCTTAAAGCGGCCACGCCGGGCTCGCACGATATCAAACCGCCGATTTCCGCCCCGGAAACCTGAAACTTGAAATCCGCTCCGTGTTCAAGAGTTTTTGATGTTATAAAAGACTTGAATTCTATTAAAAAATCGATATTGAAAGCCTGGGTTTCGCCCGTAGATGCAGCCGTTACAGCCGTTTTAGTGAAAGAAAAAGCGGCTTTCGCTTCCTGTCCGATATCGTAATAATTATCTGGAACGAAGCCTATAGTGTCTATAGTCAACGACATTTTTCTTTTGCGATTGTCGCTCTGGGGAATAAGGCATGAAACTTCGGTGACCTCGCCGAAGTTTATTTGGAATTCGGTATTCCAGGGTGTTTTTGGAATCACCGTAAGGTACTTTGGATACAGAGTGGTAATTTTAGTGGGATAGAAGCCGGTTTCGGCATAATAACGGCGGCAGGCGTCTTTAATCTGGTCGAGCTGTATTTTTGTTTTAGCGATTTTGGTGTCTTCTATGGTGCCTATGTAATACATAAGCGTAAATAAAGTTAAAATACCTATAATGGCTATAGTTATAACCATTTCTATAATAGAAAAGGCCCGATGCCTGCTAATATTTAAAATTCCTGATTTAAGCGTGAAATCGGTTTTCATTTTTATCTCCTATGCATAATAGATTATATCAAACATAGGAAATAAAGTCAAATTCATTATGCCTTAAGGCTCTATTGTTTTCGGATTTAAAAAACGGAAATATCTTCGAACGCAAGTTTTTCTTTCATCTGGCCGTAAATATCAGACATATTGACCTTTTTGTCTTTTTTTCCTTTTTTTATTATCTGATCAATAAACTCGTCGGTATAAGAAATGCCGTAAGAATTGAATATTTCCTGGATAATTTCGGAATAATCCGGATTGAATTTATAAATGTCGTTATAAAAATAAAACGTTCCGTCATCATATTCGACAGGATTATACTCAATAAGCACTTTTGTTCCCGGCTTTACGCGCGCGTAAAGATCCAGCATGTCTTCAATGGACATGCCGACGCAGCCGGAAGAGCATGCGTGTCCCAATGTTTCGGGATTCGTGGTGGCATGGATTATCTGGCCGGTTATAACGCCGTTGATTTCAAGTTCCAGGCCTTTTATTTTGTCGTAGGGAATTTTAATGCGTTTTATTATTTTGCCGTTATAGCTGCTTCTTATATTGGAGTACCTTATTATTTCGCCTTTCTGCGGACCCGAAGAATACCTGAAATAAGACGTGGTGAATTTTTTAGTTACCGAGCCTATTCCGGTTATGGTTTTAGTCTGCAGCTTACCGACTCTTATTTTATATTTTTTCTCGCATACGCCCCCCGAGATGAGTTTCAAAGTGAAAGACGGTATATTTACATATATTTCGTACTCCTTATCTTCGTCCGAAACGGCGGACGAAGATGAGTCGACATTTCCCGAAACGCTTTCGCCGTCGCTTTCGGACGCCTCTTCGAAAACTTCATCTTCCAGAGGCGTAGCCGTAACCATGAAGCCGCCTGAAAAATATTGAAACGCAAATAAAAAAAGAGAAATAAAAACAAACAGTGCAAATTTAAAATTAAATGAAATTATTTTTTTCATAATGAAACCTATCGGCAAAAAAAAGAAATAGAAAAGATTGAAATTTTAATAAAGCCGATAAAAATTGATAAAATCGGGTTTTAACCGATCGGAAACACGAAAAGAAAATATCAATCGTTCGTCAGAGTGCGCATAAGTTCGCGGACCTTGGAATAAACTTCTGAATCGCGCGGAACCATGCGCGAAACTTTCTGGAAATTCTGATAAGCCGATTTTCTGTTGTTCTTTTTGATATCGATAAGCCCGAGCTGATAATAATAGGACGGATCGGCCGCGTTCAGCTCGATGGCGCGGTTGATATACTCGCGCGCCCTTTCAAAATCTCCGCTTTTATGGTATAAAACTCCTATGTTATAATGCACGCCGGCTTCGAGAGGATTGAGCTTTGAAGCCGCCAGAAACAATTTAAGAGCCTCGGCTTCATTGCCGCGCTCTGAATAAATGGTTGCCAGGTTGTTATACGCTTCTACATAAGATTTGTCGAAAGATATTGCGTTTTTAAAGCATTTGACCGCTTCGTCAAAACGGCCGGCCGCTTTGAGCATCACGCCCTTATTATTGTTGGCGACGGGCGATTCCGGCGCCCTGGCGAGCGCTTCGTTATAAAATGCCAGGGCCCTGTCGTATATTCCTATGTAAGCGTAATAATCGCCCTGGGCTATAAGATTTTCTATATCGTCGCGGATTTTTTCGGCCGCTTTCTGCGTTAAAACAGGTATCTCGATTTTCGGCTTTTTTCTGAAGCTTTGCTTCGAAGCCACCACGCGGCCGTTCAAGTCGATCGAGAAATTCGACGCAGGAGTTGCGAAATTTTTAGGAATGGATCCGGACTGTTTTAATTTAGGGATATCCAGAGACGCTAAAATCTTGCCTTCAAGCAGTATATCGCTGGTGGCCGATATGGTCGAAACGGCTTTCCAGTCGTAATTGCCTTTGATTTCGTTCTTTATGTCCATATCCAGGTTATGCTTGTAAAGGCCTTTCTGCAAAATAGCTTCGTCCTGGTAAAGCGCGCACTGCCTTTTTATGGTGGACAAGAGCTCCGCGTCGGCGGCTCCCGCTTCGTTTATTTTTTCCCTGAGTTTTTTTAAATAAAACAATGCGCCGCTTTCGTTTCCGTTGTCTTTTTCGTATTTAAAAATATAAAACCACGATTCGAGGCGGCCGGGGTTGTCGATTATATCGTTTTTAAAAAAGTCGTTGGCCTCGTCGAATTTGCCTTCTGTGAGTTTAGTGAGGCCCTGATAATAGTTGAGGTTGTTAAGAAGCGCTTCTTCGGTGGATTCTGAGGCGGGCGTTCCGGCTCCGGCAGAGACTTCGGCCTCCTTCGTGCCTTCTGGCTCCGCGCCGCCGGCCTGCTGCTTCGCGCGCAATTCCTTCTGCCTTTTAATTTCGGCGAGCTGGTCCAGCCTGTAAGTAAGCCATTCTTTCAACTCGCGGGCATGCATATTATCGGGATTCAATTTCAGCGATTTTTCACAGTATTGCAGGGCTTTTCCATAATCCTTCCGCTTGGTCGCCAGATATTTAGCCTCCTGATACCAGTAAAAAGAATCCTGTTCGTCGACGAGCGAAACTTCCGCGCATGCGCGGCCGAAGCCCCAGAATTCCGCGGACCCGAAAGAAAAAAACGAAAAAGAAAACGCGGCCGAAGCCAGCAAGGCTAAAACCGCCGCCCTGGTAACATATTCATTTTTTTTTATATACTCGTGTTTCATAAAGCACCGAAAAGTCCGTCTGGCGGTTAAAGGATGAAGCCGGAATTATTTCTTTTTAGGTTTGCCTCTGCTCATGCTTAATTTATAGTATTTCTGCCTCAAAAGGCGGGCCCTTTTGAGGACCGATTTTTCTTTGGCTATGTTGTCGACTTTAGAAAGGACTTTCATGGCTTCTTTGTACTCGCAGTTGATTTCGCCTAAAGTTTCGCCCAGCTTAATATAGGGTTCGACATAATTAGGATCTTTTTCTATGGCCTTTTTCAAAAAATCCATG